>CAZPIR010000660.1:0-2068 GCA_964586085.1 uncultured Anaerolineaceae bacterium
CAAAGCCGCACGCGATCAACGCACCCCGCTCTGGCAAAAAATTCAACCGTTATTTGCATTTGCATTATTGCCGGTCGCGCTCGCGTCATTCGTGTCGAGCTGGTTCGCGTGGGGCGCGCTCGCCTTGCTCGTGCTGTTTTTTGCAACGACCATCCCGTTTGTTGCGTACTGTCTTGCGCGCGATTGGCGTGTCGCGCTCGTCGCGCCGCTAACCTTGTTTGGCATCGCGTATGCGGCAGGCGCAGGCGCATTCGTTGGCGTGTTTGCCGCGCGCCGAAAATCGAAATCCAGAGTTTAATCCATGGAAGAACGTCGAACGATTCTGGTTACAATTGATTTACTAATCGTCAATCTCGCTGTCGCTATTGCGCTGGCGATTTGGTCGGTACGCGGTGATATGACCTGGGTCACACTCGTCACGACCCAGTTTTATTGGTTCGTCGTGTTGTCAGTGTTGTGGCTGGGCGCGGCGCTGGTCAACGGCATGTACGATTTACGCGTCGCCGCCGAGTTTGGCGCGACGGCACGCGCGCTCGTGCAATCACTCGCGCTCGTGGTCATCGTCTATCTCATTTTCTTTTTCGCGTCGCCAACCGAACTGCCGCGCGGCGTCGTGTTGTATCACGGCATCATCGCGGCGATTCTGCTCGCGACCTGGCGCGCGGCGTATTTGCAAATGGCATGGCGTGGTTCATTTCGCCGGCGCGCGTTGATTATCGGCGCGGGCACAGCGGGTGAAGCGATTGCGAGCGTGATGCTCGAACGCGCGCGACCGCATTATTGGATTGTGGGATTTTTAGATGACGACCCAGCAAAACTGAACCAGCCGGTAGGCGCACACACCGAGTTGCGCGTGCTGGGTTCCTCGCGCGACCTGGCACGTTTAGTCGCCGAGCACGGCGTGCACGAAGTCGTGCTCGCGGTCACGCACCATCTTTCGGATGAGGCGTTTCGCGCCTTGCTCGACGCGCAAGAACGCGCCGTCGAAATTGTGCCGATGCCGGTGCTGTACGAAAAATTGACCGGGCGCGTGCCGGTGGATTTTGTCGGCGACACGTGGTACGTGTCCTTGCCGCTCGGTCACGCGGCAACGCGAAGCATTCAACCCATCGTCAAACGCGCGTTCGACATTGCGTCCGCTTCGCTGGGAACTTTGTTGTTCGGCATTGCCTTGCCCTTCATCGCGCTCGCGGTACGGCTCGATTCGCCGGGTCCGTTGTTTTATATGCAAGAGCGCGTGGGACAAGGTGGCAAAATTTTCCGCGTGCGTAAAATTCGCACGATGGTGGTGGACGCGGAAAAAACCGGCGCGGTGTGGGCAAAGCAAAACGATCCGCGCATCACGCGCGTCGGCAAAATTTTACGCAAGACCCACGTGGATGAGTTTCCGCAATTTTGGAATATCCTGCGCGGCGAGATGAGCGCAGTCGGTCCGCGTCCAGAACGTCCGGAATTTGTGGCGCAACTCGAAAAGAAAATTCCATTTTATCGTTTGCGTCACGCGGTCAAGCCGGGCATGGCTGGCTGGGCACTCATCAACGCCGGGTACGTGGACAGCATCGAGTTTGCGCGCACGCGCGTCGAGTATGATTTGTATTACATCAAGCATCAATCCATTTGGTTCGACGTGTGGATTTTGTTTCGCACCGTCGCGCAGACAGTTTCGTTCGGTGGGCGTTAAAAACCTTGCGAAGGTTTAACTCCTTCGCAAGGTTTTTATTTTTGCGTTTGACCGGGCGTACAAGAAAATGATATAATGTCACTTGCCTCCGAGCGATGGAGGCGATTGAATCGCAAGGAGTGGATCATGTTGAAAAAATTTCTGACCATGGTCGCATTGATCCTGGTCGCAACGGCGGCAAGCGCGTGTTCCGCCACGCCGACGCCGCTGCCACCTTCGCCGACGCCACTACCTTCTCCCACTGCACTCCCTACGCTTGCCCCAACGGCAGTGCCAACCGCAACACTCGCGCCAACGCCAACTTTACTGCCAACAGTACCGCCACCAGGTACGCCAACGCGTGCCGGCAATGTGCCGACCGCCACACGGGTGCCCACTCGCGCCGCA
>CAZPIR010000661.1:0-2068 GCA_964586085.1 uncultured Anaerolineaceae bacterium
ATGGAGATCAGATCGGAGGTCTCCAGCATGCCCGTGAAGATGCGCTTGGGGTTGCAACGCACCCAGTGCCAAGTAGCAAAATACACAGCGAATAGAGCAGGAAAAATTGTTTGGTAGTTTGTGTCAACATGGTCTCATTATAATTGGTTTGGTGCCCAAAAATCCATAGTACTTGGGCAAATTTTGAGAATCCAACCTGTTGCAAGTCCTATTCAAAAAAATCGGCAGATTGTTCTGCCGAAATTGAATGGGTGCGATTTAATTTTCTGCGACGATGGTGTGTGTGCGCAAATGGGTTTGGTGATCGAACACGTGATATTTTTTGAGCGTGACCCATGCCGACTCACCGGTTTGAAAATTGTCTGCGATTGGCACGGGCGCGATGATTTGGTCATCGCCGACCGCGAGCGTCACAATCGCAATGCCTTTGAGCGCGAGGTTCATCCGTTCGCGCACCGTCGCTTCGAGCGAGTGGGCGTGTGCCTCGTGCGTGACGATCACATCCTCCGGTCGCACGCCGACCTGGTCGCCAAAAAATTCTGGCGCAACGCGCGTGCCAACAAGCCAGTTGATTGGCGGTGTTTCGACATCCAGGTTGAGAAATTCGGCGATGAACACATTTTTCGGACGATTGTAAATTTCTTCGTACGTGCCCATCTGGGCAATGCGCCCCGCGTCCATGATCGCGATGAGGTCGGCGAGGATGAACGCCTCTTGTTGATCGTGTGTGACGTACACCGTCGTCACGTTGAATTGCGTGAGCAGTTTTTTTAGATTGACGCGATATTTTTCGCGCAGTTTCGGGTCGAGGTTCGAGAACGGTTCGTCGAGCAGAAACACGACCGGGTCGCGTGTGATGCAACGACCGAGTGCAACGCGTTGACGCTCGCCGCCGGAAAGTGTGCTGGGCATCCGATCTTGCAGATACTTGATTTCGACGCCGAGCAGTTCGCTCGTGCGTTGGTACTTGGCTTGCGCATCCGCGTCGAGTTGCGGCGTTTTCTTTTTAAAGAAAAAATACGAGAGGATGTTGGTCTTGGAATTGAAATGCGGATAGAGCGCGTACCCTTGAAACAAAAAGCCAATGCCGCGTTCGCCGGGTGGCACGTCCTGCATATTCTTGCCGTTGTACAAAATCTCGCCATCATCCGGTTCGATCAAGCCCGCGATCATTTTAAGCACGGTTGTTTTGCCGCACCCGCTTGGACCCAGGATGACGAGTGTTTTGGCGTGCGGAATTGTCAGGTTGAGATTTTCGATGGCGAACGGACGATGTGCTTCCGGCAAATCGCGGCGCGGAAAAATTGCCGGGAAACCGGTGTTGGTGCGCGGTTCAAAAGTTTTACGAATACGGACGAGTTCGATCTTTGCCATAGGTTATTACCAATTCAGAGTAATTCTATTTTACTCCAATCGCTGACAAATGGCGAACAGGCACTTGCTGTCCCTCCTCAATCAAACTCAGCACAAGTTGATCGGTGGCGATCATACCCGGATTGTTGAGCCGACCCAGGTTCGCGAACGAATCATCAATCGTATTGCCGACGATGCCCATGCCCGACGGAATGGACGCGCCTTGCATCGCCGCGAACGCCGATTGAATCGCGAGCGAGGCGGACGTGGAGAGTTTGTACGCGCACGATTCTTTCGCGCCGTCGCACAACATCCCGGCAAGCGTGCCGATGACCGATTGCATCGCGCGTTCGGCAACATCGAAATCGCCACCGAGCAAGTACACCGTGCCCGCCGCTACACCGGTCGAAGCGGCGACGGCGCAACCGCAGAACGCGGTCATGCGATGCACATAACTTTTGATGACGACGGTGACAAGTGCGCTGTACGCGAGCGCGCGCAACAATTTTTCGCGCGGAGTGCCGAGTGTTTCCGCCACTGCCAACACGCCGAGTGAAAACGTGATGCCGTGATTGCCGCTTCCCGTAATCGCCATCACGGTCACCGGTAAACCGGACATGCGTGCCTCGCTCGCGGCGGATGTCCACACTTGCGCGGTGTGCATCTCCGCGAACGGTTGCGGTAAATTCGTCGCATGTTGATCGAGCACGCGACC
>CAZPIR010000662.1:0-2068 GCA_964586085.1 uncultured Anaerolineaceae bacterium
TTGCTTCGGCGAGCGCGGCGAGCGAGACACGATGGCCGAGCCGGTTTTCGAGATCGGCTTGCAGATCAATGCTTCGCGCGTCGAGCATTTTTTTCAATTCTTCCGGGGCATCGGGCAGAGGTTTTTCGATGACCCGTTTGCCGGTGATGGGATCAATTTTTTCGCGTATGGGACGTTCGGGTGACCATGCAAGCACGGTATTGTCAAAGCGACGAATGTTGAATCCGATGATGCGCGGATGCGCGAGCAAGTGCTCGGTCAGCGGCGCGGTGTTGCGAAAGAATTGTGCCTCATGACACTCGCACCACGTTGCGCCAACCGAGAGACGCAGAACTTTGATCGCGGCGTCTTGGTCGGGATTGCTTGTGTCGAGCAGTTCTTTGGTTTCGAGGTCATAATAAATGTCCGGCATCGTGGGCGCATTTTACACGGGGGACGAGGATTGTGCAAGCGGACAGGTTGCCGTGTTTCTCAAGCCAAGTCTGACCATGCTGATTTTCCAAAAAATGAGATATGCCATTTTGGCACTCGCAACCCAAGTGAGTGGGTTTGCTTTTCGTTCATCTTGTGGTATACTTGCCACGCAATGAAGTTCAGACGATTTCTATCGGCGACTCCTATCGCGATGATGTTGGCGCTCGTCGGATATGCGATGGGACCCGCCTCACAATCGCCTGTTGTGGTGCAAATGGCAGGGTTGGTGATTCCGTCTGCCACGCCAACGGCAACGTACACCCCAACGTCCACACTAACGCCCACGCCGACCAATACGCCAACGATTACACCGACGCCCACGCCAACCGACATGCCTACACCCACGCCCACACGAACGCGCACGTCCACGCAGGTCCCGCCGACTCGTAACCCGGGTTTTCGCACGGCGCGTGTGCCTATTTTGATGTACCACTATGTCAGCGTGCCGCCGCCGGACGCCGACAAGTATCGCCTCGATCTTTCGGTGACCCCCACCAACTTTGACGCGCAGATGGAGTATCTCGCTATCGAAGGGTACACGCCCATTCGCGTCTCCGATCTCAGCGACCATTTGTTGTATGGCGATCCCTTGCCTGCAAAACCTATCGTGTTGACGTTCGACGATGGCTATCTCGACAATTATCAATTTGCCTTGCCTATTTTGAAAAAGTACAAATTCGTCGGCACGTTCAACGTCATCACCGATTTTGCGGATGGCAAACGACCCGGTTATATGAATTGGGATCAGCTGGAAGATATGGCGATCAATGGGATGGAAATTGGATCACACACACTCGATCATCCCGACCTGTATCGCAAGCCGCGCACATTCCAGTTGAATCAACTCTTGGGTTCCAAGTCGGTCATCGAAGCGCGCATCGGCACGACGGTTAAAACATTTTGCTATCCCGCCGGCAACTATGATGCCACGACGATTGAAGTGTTGCGTTCCACCGGTTACACGGCGGCGTTGACCGAAATTCAGGGCACACGCCAAACGACCGAGAATTTATTTGAACTGCGCCGCATCCGAGTGCGCGGTAGTTATTCGGTTACCGATTTCGGATACTGGATCAAATACTTTATCGCAAGCGGCAAATAACGTGCCTCCGGTCGTCGACCTTCCACTGATTGCTGACGCGGCAATGTTGGTTGGCTTGATTGCCGCCGCGTCCCTCATCGTCCTCATCGCCGATTGGCGACTCGCCCTTTTTGCGCTCACCGTCCAATATCTGCTTGCGACCCTCGTGCTGAACGCGCTCGTTCCGTTTGAAATGGCAATTCTCCGCACGATTTCCGGCACGCTTGCCGTGCTTGTGCTGTACTTGACCGCGCGCGAAACCCGCGCCTACCACGCGAACATGTTCATCATTGGATTTTCGTTTCGCCTGTTTGCGTTTGCGCTCGTCGGCGCGAGCATTTTTGGTATCGCGTCCTCGATGACCTTTCTGAATCTCGTCCCGCGCATTTTGTTCAGCGGCTTGTTCCTCATTGCGACCGGCATCCTCGTTGCGATTTTATCGCGCAACGTTTTGCGTTTGGGTGTCGGCATTCTTTTGTTCATGAGCGGCTTTACGATTCTTGAAACGGCAAC
>CAZPIR010000663.1:0-2059 GCA_964586085.1 uncultured Anaerolineaceae bacterium
TGTGTATTGAATGCTGATGCGTTTGCCCACGCCGAACGATCCGCCAATCCAGCCTGTGTTGACGAGCCAGCAGTTTGCGCCGTACCGATTGATCTTGTCCTTGAGTAGTTGCGCGTACACCGAAGGATGATGCACCATGAACGGCGCGCCAAAGCAAGTGCTGAACGTCATTTCGGGTTCGCGTCCCAGCCCCACTTCGGTGCCCGCGATTTTCGATGTATAGCCGGAGATGAACTGGTACATCGCTTGGTCGGCGGTGAGTTTGGCGATGGGCGGCATGACGCCGGATGCATCGCACGTCAACAGCACAATGTTCTTGGGATGACCGCCGCGTTTTTCCGGCACCGCATTCTCGATAAAGTCGAGTGGGTAGGACATGCGCGTGTTCTCGGTGATCGTCTCGTCGTCGAGATCAATCAAACGTGAACCTGGGTCAAACACGACATTTTCGAGGATCGTGCCAAAGCGATGCGTGCAGGCGTAAATCTGCGGCTCGGCGGTCGGCGAGAGGCGAATGACTTTGGCGTAACAGCCAGCTTCAAAGTTGAACACGCCATTGTCGCTCCAACCATGTTCGTCGTCGCCGATCAAACCACGCGTCGGGTCGGCGGAGAGTGTCGTCTTGCCGGTGCCGGACAAGCCAAAGAAAATCGCCACATCGCCGCCCGCGCCAATGTTCGCCGAACAGTGCATCGGCATCGCGCCGCGCAATGGCAAGAGATAGTTGAGCACGGTAAAGATGGATTTCTTGATCTCGCCCGCGTACAAACTATTGCCGATGATGCCGATCTGGCGTTCAAAGTTCAGAATGATGAACGTGTCCGATTGCGTGCCGTCAATTTGCGGCAAGCCCTTGAACGAGGGCGCGCATAGAATCGTAAATTGCGGAACATGCTGACGATACTCGTCATGCGTTTTCGGCGTGAGGAACATGTTGCGCGCAAACAAGGAATGCCACGCGCGTTCGGTGATGATGCGGATGGGCATTTGCCAATCGGGGTCGGCGCAAACACTGCAATCTTGCACGAACGCGTCGCGTCCCTGAAAGTAACCGAGCAAACGATTGAACACATCGTCGAACTTGTCGGCGGCAAAGGGACGATTGTACTGGCCCCACCACACGTGATCCTGGGTCGAGTATTCCTTGACGATGAATTTGTCGTTGGCGGAACGCGCGGTGTGCTTGCCGGTGTTGGCGACAATCGGACCCTGGTGCGTGATCTTGCCTTCGTTGCGATAAATGATTTCTTCGTACAACGCTTCGACCGGCAAGTTCCAGTACGTCTGCTTCAGGTTCGTCAGCCCGATGTTTTCCAAACCATAGTCGGATTTGAATTCGGTTGCCTGCCCTTGCGCAGGTGTGCGGGGTGCGGTACTCATAGCCAATCCCTAACGTGGCGTTTGTCGCCGATGTAAATTTCATTCGGCGCGGCTGGATCGAGCGCCCAACGAATGCGCGCAATGCCTTCGGTCACGTCCTTGACGGTGCCGACGTAACTCAAGCGCAAGTGTCCTTCCATGCCGAATTCTTTGCCCGGCACGGTGACGACGAGCGCCTTTTTCAAAAGCAATTGCGAGAGCTCGACCGAGTTGTTGGTGAATGCGCGAAAATCGGGCAAGCAGTAGAATGTGCCGGCGGGCTTGTGAATCTTGACGCCGGTGAATGCGGTCAACTCTTCCATCATCACGTCGCGATTGTTTTCGATCATCAAGCGCAAACTCTCGACCGCGCTCTGCGGACCGTTGAGCGCGCCTTCAGCGGCGGCTTGGTCGAGCGGCGACGCGCATGACGTGATTTGCGATTGCACATTCGTCATCACTTCGACCAGTTTGCGATTCGCGACCGCCCAACCGATGCGAAAGCCGGTCATGCCGTACAATTTCGACACGCCGTTGAT
The DNA here is from genome assembly GCA_964586085.1 of uncultured Anaerolineaceae bacterium. Lineage (GTDB taxonomy): Bacteria > Chloroflexota > Anaerolineae > UBA4142 > UBA4142 > JACRBM01. The sequence goes on from CAZPIR010000663.1 coordinate 1,899, forward strand.
GATGACGATCTTGCTTGTTTCCAAATCGTATTTCGAATACCGGATTGCCGGCGGCGCGTGCTTGCCGTCGAACACGAGCTTGTGATAAATATCGTCGGCGATGAGATAGATGCCTTTGCGCTCGCACAATTCCACGATCTTCCCGATCAACTCGGCGGGAT
>CAZPIR010000664.1:0-2054 GCA_964586085.1 uncultured Anaerolineaceae bacterium
AAGGTTACAACATCGTAACAAAAAAAAGACCCGCCGGGTTGGCTTGCGCGAAACCCGACGGGTCAAGCTAGTATTTTTCATTCCTTGCTTTGAAATTTATAGCCGACGCCGTGTATTGTCACAATGTAACGCGGCTCGGCGGGGTCGGCTTCAATCTTGCGACGTAGCCGCGAAATGTTCACCTTGACCACATCATCATTTTCGTCTGCCTCATACCCCCACACCGATTCGATCAACTCGGCGGCACTGAACACACGGTCTCGATGCCGCATCAATTGATGCAACAGATCAAACTCGGTGCGCGTTAATTGAACTGGCTCGCCAGCTACCCTCACTTCGCGCGCGTTGGGATCGAGTTTAATCGCGCCAACCGTTATGCTGATGGCGCTCGAATGGTCATGGTAGGCGGGACGACTGCGGCGCAACAAACATTGTGCGCGCGCACGCAACTCGCGTGGGCGAAATGGTTTGACGAGATAATCATCCGCGCCAAGTTCGAGCGCGCCCACCACGTGATCCTCATCCCCCAATGCGGTGAGCATGATGATGGGCACGTTGCCATCGCGCCGTGCTTCTTTTAAAACTTCCATCCCGTTACGCTTGGGCATCATCAAATCGAGCACAACTAGATCGGGCACTTCGGTTTTCAACGCACGTAACGCCATGTCGCCATCGAACGCCATGACTACCTGATAGCCCGTTTTTTGGAACGTGTACCGCAACAAATCCACCAAATCGCGATCATCGTCCGCCAACAACACTTTCATGCACTAGCCCTTTTTTTGGTCGGTCTGCTCAGCGCGCGGCAAACTAAACCAGAATGTGGTGCCCGTACCAACTTGGCTTTGCACACCAATTTGTCCGCCGTGCGCTTGAATAATTTCGCGCGCGAGCGCCAAACCCAAACCAATCCCAATCCCTTCCTCTTCCGCTCGCCGCCCGCGATAAAATCGTTGAAATAGGCGCGTCTGCTCTTCGGGCTGAATGCCGGGACCGGCATCTGTCACGCGAATGAGGAGGAAATTGGCGTCCGTTTGAGCCGAAATGACGATCGGTTCATTTTCGGGACCGTACTTGCTTGCATTATTAATGAGGTTGATCAGCACCTGTGTGATACGTGCCCGGTCAGCCAAAACGACCGCATTTGAAAATTCGTCCAAATGTACTTGCGCCGACTGTGAACGTCCCTGCAACAGCGGCGTCACCTGATCGAGTGCATCCTCGACGAGACTAACCACCCGCACCGGCAGAGCGCGCACGCGAAACCGGCCGGCTTGAATGTTGCCCACGTCAATCAAATTCTCGACCAACCCTTGAAACTTGACGACCGCGCGTTGCATCGCGCGCAACATCACACCCAACTCCTGCCGCGTCATCGTCACATGATCTTCGACGAGCAACTCAACCGACGCACGAAGCGAGGCGAGCGGTCCGCGAAATTCGTGCGCGGCATTCATGATAAATTCGTCTTTCGCGCGCACCAATTCTTCTTGCGTCGTCGCATCATGCAAAATGTGCACATACCCGGCGGGCTGATCCTCCACCTGCACCTGGGTCGAAATTACATCGAGCCGCAACTGGGGACGCGCGCGCAGAGGAAAGCGCCCGCGCACAACCAACGCATTCCCGTTCGTCGAGTCAGGTTCGCCCAACGCCCACAAGGTCAACGCCTCATCCCCGCGCGCGCCATCCGCGCCAAACACGTGATGCCAGGACTGTCCAACCAAATTGACTTGTGATTCCTTGAGCAACGTTTCGGCGGCAGAGTTGACTGCCGCGATGCGTAAATTTTGATCGCTGATGATTGCCGCCGCGCCCATACTTTGAATGACCGCGGCATAGCGACCGTGCTCAAGCGTCACATTTTCCAAGGCTTGACGCAACTGTTCGCGCGTGCGATCCATCTCTTGTGCCAAATCGCCCAACTCATCATCCCGCGCGAGACGAATTGGATGCGATAGATCACCATGTGCCATCGCGCGCGCCGCATTACTCAGTTGAAGCAAAGGCGTTGTCAACGTGCGCCCGAAGAGGTACGCGCCCAAACCCATCCC
>CAZPIR010000665.1:0-326 GCA_964586085.1 uncultured Anaerolineaceae bacterium
GGCGAATCGCGTGTGCCGGAATTCAAACCTGGGTCCATGTGGGGCGCGTTCGACGGCGCGTATCCCGAGTACGAGCGTTTCAGCCGCGACCTGGATTGGATGCCGCGCCTCGTGCTCATTGCCAAGAGCACGTACGTCTGGCTCGATCAACTGTCGAAAAAATATCAGCGCGCGATTGTGCGCCTTGATGAAATTCCGGACGAAGAACTCGATCTACTCGCGCATCGCGGTTTTACTGGCTTGTGGCTCATCGGCATTTGGCAACGTAGTCCCGCGTCGAAACGCATCAAGGAATTGTGCGGCGCGATGAACGCCGAAGCATCCGC
>CAZPIR010000665.1:336-2035 GCA_964586085.1 uncultured Anaerolineaceae bacterium
TCGCGTGGCGAGTGACATGGTGCCGAATCACATGGGCATTGATTCGCCCTGGGTCATCGAGCATCCCGATTGGTTCGTCGCATCCGATTATTCGCCGTTCCCCTCGTACACGTTCACGGGTCCAAATTTGTCCGGCAATGATCGCGTCGGCATTTATCTCGAAGATCATTATTTCAATCGCACCGATGCGGCAGTCGTGTTCAAACGCGTGGATCATTGGACGGGTAACGAGAAATTTATTTATCACGGCAACGACGGCACAAGCTTTCCCTGGAATGACACCGCACAATTGAATTTTTTGAACGCGCACGTGCGCGAAGCCGTGCTTCAAACAATCCTGCGCGTCGCGCGCCAATTTCCGGTGATTCGGCTCGATGCGGCGATGACGCTCGCGAAAAAACATTATCAACGTTTGTGGTTTCCGCAACCCGGAACCGGCGGCGACATTCCTTCGCGCGCCGAGTGCGGTTTGACGAAAGAACAATTCGATGCGGCGATGCCGGAAGAATTTTGGCGCGAGGTCGTGGATCGTGTTGCCATCGAGGCGCCGGACACCTCGTTGCTCGCCGAAGCGTTTTGGTTGATGGAAGGTTATTTTGTGCGCACGCTGGGAATGCATCGCGTTTACAATAGCGCGTTCATGAACATGTTACGCGACGAAAAAAACGCGAACTATCGCTCGGTCATCAAGAACACAATTGAATTCGATCCGGAAATTCTCAAACGCTACGTCAACTTTTTGAACAATCCCGACGAGCGCACGGCGGCGGAACAATTCGGCACCGGCGATAAATACTTTGGCATCGCAACGCTCCTGTCCACCCTCCCAGGTTTGCCGATGTTTGGTCATGGGCAAATCGAAGGACTCACCGAGCGGTACGGCATGGAGTTTCGCCGCGCGATGTGGGACGAACAACCGAATGCGCATCTCGTCGCACGGCACGAACGCGAAATTTCTCCGCTGTTGCATCGCCGCCATATTTTTGCCGGCGTGGACAACTTTGCATTGTACGATTTCTTTAGCAACGATGGCGTGGTCAACGAAGATGTCTTTGCGTACTCGAATCGCGTGAACGACGAGCGCGGTCTGGTTATTTTTCACAACAAGTTTGCGAACACAGCCGGCTGGATTCGCGTCTCTGCCGCGTCGCTCGATAAAGGTTCGGGCAATCTCGTGCAACGCACGTTGAGCGACGCGCTTGTGCTTAGCACCGACGAAAATGATTTTGTGATTTTTCGCGATCAAGTTTCCGGACTGGAATACATTCGCTCGTGCCGCGATGTGAGCGAACGCGGTCTCTATGTCGAACTCGGCGCGTACCATCGCCACGTCTTTCTTGATTTTCGCGTGGTGGGCGACAATGCGCGCGGCGAGTACGCGCAGTTGAATCATTTGCTCAATGGGCGTGGGGTGCCGAGCGTTGACCAGGCATTGCGCGAAATTTATTTGCAACCGATTCATCAACCGTTTGGCGCATTGGTCAATGCCGAAACGTTCCGCGAACTGTTGCAGGTACGTTCGCTCACCAAGACGCGAACAAAAAAGAAATCAGCCGCGACCTTGTTGCTCGACCGCATCGAGGAAAAATATCTGCAGTTCATTCGACAGGCGCAACAATTCAGCGGCGGCGCGGCAGATGAAATTGCGCTTGCATCCATGACGCGGCAAATGCGTGGTGAACTCGAAACACTCGTGCGT
>CAZPIR010000666.1:0-2029 GCA_964586085.1 uncultured Anaerolineaceae bacterium
CCACTCTGCGACTGCAATCCACAAATAATTTCCCATTCGCGTTACGTCCGACGAATGCGCGATCTAATGCGCGCGTCGCGGGGGCGGAGAGCACGCGCCCATCGCGCGCAAAACGACTGCCGTGACACGGACACACAAACTCGTTCGCATCGAGTCGCGGCGTGCAACCCAGATGCGTACAGATGGCGATGATCGCGTAGAATCCGCGTTCGTCGCGCCCCAGGTACGCGCGCGCCTTTTCGATGTACGTCAGCGAGCCAAGCGCATACTCGTCCGGCATTCCGATCTCGACCGGACCGGGCGCAGGCGTGACGACGTTCGGCGTGAGGAAACGCGCAAACATCGCCGCGAGTGCTCCGCTGGCGACGAGGAATGAGCCGAAACCCAGGTTAGTTAGAAAATCGCGTCTTGATAATTTCATGGTTGAATCGTTGGATAGTTGGATGGTCACTCAGTTGGTTGCTCTGCAACAAACTAACCCACTATCCAACTAACAAACTATCGCACTACCTTATGGCATTCGTGGCAATAATCCGATGTTTGGTCTTTGCCATTCTGCGTACACTTGCTTCCTTGCACGAGCGGCACGTTGTACATTTTTCCGGACACTTTATCCATCTGCACAAATTTATTCGGCGCGATTTGCTTGATGCTCCACATCAATTCCCCGCGCTCCGTCGCGATTACCTGGTCGCCCACTTTTAAAAATTCCGAATGTCCGTTGATACGTGCTTGTCGCATCGCCAATTCATTCGCATCTTTGATTGTCGCGGTTTGGGGTTTCGTCGTCAGCGCGCCGTGACACGTTTGGCATTGAATGTACTGTACATCTTTTTTCGAGCCGTAAATGTGCCCATCGCCCATCGCCTCTTGCGCGGTGTGACAGTCCACGCAATTGAGTTCGATTTCGCATTTCGTGAAATCGCCAATCGGCTGATAGTACTCGATGAGGCGGCGACCTTCGGGTGGCATTTGCTCCGAAATCGGGCGCGCGAGCGGCGGCAAGTCATCACGCAGATCGAATTGCATCGTCCGCAAATCATAGTTGCCGCGATTGTGGCAATGATTGCATTGCGAAAATGGAATCGCGGTCGTGAGTTGATGCGTGACGCCGTGACCTGGATTCGATTTTGAAATCGTCGCGTCCTTGCCGCGATACAAACCGTCGTCTGCGTAAACGTAATGACATGCCGCGCACCCCGAACTGCGGTACGCATACATTTGCGGTTTCGCCGGCGTCGTCCACAAATGACAACCACCGTTCAAACACGAAACCATTTTCGCATCAATCGTTCCCGAAACTGGGTTCGTCGGAAATAGATCGAGCGCGCGCAGTGCCTTGCTCGGCAAAACCTGGGTCGCATCACTCACCGCGCGATTGCCGAACAATGCGATTGGCGATTTTTGCGCGCCGAACGAAAAACGCACGTGAGCGATGCTGCCCGCGTACGTCGCTTGCACACTTTTCAAAACACGGTCAACGTGATTTTGTTCGGGATCGGCGTAACCGCCGTGACAACTCGTTTGCCCACACGATTGCGCGGCAACATCAAGCGCCGATGGATTGCGTCCGCCGCGCATCGTCGCGTGTGCGCGATCCTTGTCAAGCGCGAGCGGCTCGCCGCCGTGACACACGACGCAACCGAATGCTTGTGCGGGATGCGATGCACTGATGTCTTCGATACCAATGTGACACGTGACACACAATTCCGGTTTGCTAGTTTGCGTTGGCACGAGCGCGCGAATTTCAACCGGCACCGGCGTCACATCGTTTTGCGAGTTGTAACGCGCGATCCACTCGTGCCAAGGTTGATGCGATTCGTTCCACACGATAGCGAGTGTGGCGGCAAGCAATACCAGCCCTGCGATGAAAATCCAAAACGGTTTATTCATCGTAGGCCAACGCAAGAATATATTGGGACGCGGACAAACGCGGATGAACGCAGATTAAAAATATCCGCGTTTGTCTGCGTTCGTCTGCGTCCAAAAAATTTCTGATTGGGTTTGTTCATCGCGCCATCTCGATCAC
>CAZPIR010000667.1:0-2024 GCA_964586085.1 uncultured Anaerolineaceae bacterium
GCCAAATGCTAGGACGAGAAAATGTTGCAGTAGAAAATACAACGGTGGCATCAAGTCGGTCGTGACGACGGTTTGAATGACGATGGTATTTTCGAGAATCGTCGCAAGGTCGCGCGTGGCGCGATAGACGGTGAGCGATTCGTCCCACCACAACGCCTGCGCGTCGAGGCGGTACGCGCGGAGCGCAAACGCGAACAGAGCAATCAGCAAAATAAAAACGCGGTTCATGGCGCGGGCATTATACTCCGAGTGGGGTCGAAAACAAAAACTCGAAAGGTTTCTGCCCTTTCGAGTTTGCGTTTACATTAATCGTTCCTGCCCGGTTTCGGGAAACGCAACGCCCAGATGTTCGTACGCACGTTTGGTGGCGACGCGCCCGCGCGTGGTGCGGTCAATGAAACCGAGTTGAATCAAGTACGGTTCGTACACATCCATAATCGTGTCGGCTTCTTCGCTGATGGACGCGGCAATCGTTTCCAAGCCGACCGGTCCGCCGTTGTACTTGTCGATGATCGTCTTGAGCACCTTGAGGTCAATCTGGTCGAGACCAAGCGCATCCACTTCGAGCATTTTCAACGCGTCGTTCGCGACAGATCGAGTGATGTTGCCATCCGCGCGCACCTGCGCAAAATCGCGCACACGCTTGAGCAAACGATTCACCACGCGAGGAGTGCCGCGCGCGCGCCGCGCAATTTCGGTGATCCCGCCTTGGTCAATTTCCACACCGAGGATGGCGGCGGAGCGATGCACAATCGTTTCCATCGCGCTCTGGTCGTAAAATTCGAGGCGATACACCGCGCCGAACCGGTCGCGCAGAGGCGCGGACATCATCGCGTACCGCGTCGTCGCGCCGATGAGCGTAAAGCGCGGCATCTTGAGGCGAATGCTTCGCGCGCTCGGTCCTTTGCCGATGATAATGTCGAGCGCAAAATCTTCCATCGCCGAGTAGAGCACTTCTTCGACCGGGCGACCGAGGCGATGCACTTCGTCAATGAACAGCACATCGCCTGCACGCAAATTCGTGAGAATCGCGGCGAGATCGCCGGGGCGTTCGATGGCGGGACCCGAAGTCGTCTTGATCGAAACGCCCAACTCGTTCGCGATAATGTTGGCGAGTGTCGTCTTGCCGAGACCGGGCGGTCCGTATAACAAGACGTGATCAATCGCTTCCCCGCGCGCCTTGGCGGCTTCTATCAGGATTTTAAGGTTTTGCTTGACCTTGTCCTGACCAATGTACTCGTCAATGCGTTTGGGGCGGAGCGAAAGCTCAAATTTGCCTTCGTCGTCAGCGGGCTTGGGTGAAACAATGCGATCAGTCATTTGCAATATCCAGTAGTCAGTAGTCAGAAAAACAGACAATCGAACACTTGTACATTATACCCAAAATTGGCGAATGCGGGAATTTCATTCGAGCGGTGTGATTTCGACCGGCAAGCCATCGCCCCATTCGTACTTGTCTCGTTCGAGTTGTTGTGTATGCGTGAACGCGGCGCGATCCAGATCGGCGTCGAGCACGCGCGCAGTAGCGTCGAAGGTCTGCTCGCCCACTCGCACGCGCACACGCGGATTGGCGCGAATGTTCCTGACCCAGTGTGCGCGCTCGCGATGTTCCGCGAGAATGTAAAATTTATTATCGAAGGTCACGAACCAAATTTCGATTTCACGCGGCAAGCCGGTTTTGCGTCCCGTCGTCGTGAGATAGAGGAATTGTTCTGTTTCATTCACGCGAATTACAGTAGCCGCTCTGTTCAGAAATGTCAAGGGGTGTTTTGACAATTCGAGGAATCGGGAATAAAATCGCGCCAATAAATGGGGCGATGGCGAAATGGCAGCCGCGGGAGACTTAAAATCTCTTGCTGGTCAACCCAGCGTGTGGGTTCGACTCCCTCTCGCCCCATTTTGGACTAGCTGGCAAAAGACGGTCCGGCTCATCAAGCGAGCTGGACCGTCTTTTGTTAAAGACGTGGCTTCAGCGACAACCATCGTCGGGGCTGGCATTGCAACTTACCTGAATCACAGGCACG
>CAZPIR010000668.1:0-249 GCA_964586085.1 uncultured Anaerolineaceae bacterium
GCATTGGTGCGCGGAGAAGGAATTCGGACATGTTGCAAGATTTCCAACAGTTTTACCACCATGTATTCGGCGACTATCAGTATTTTTATTACAACGGACTCGATGAGGAACTTTGTACAAATCTCAAAGGAACGAAACGGGCAATAGCCGAATGGTTGGTGTTGCAAGCCCTGCCGAATTCAAGCAAAGATGAACGCCCGATTAGGGCGGCGGGGCACTTGAGACTTGAATCGGCAATGCCAATCCTGG
>CAZPIR010000668.1:259-2020 GCA_964586085.1 uncultured Anaerolineaceae bacterium
AAACACAGCCAAATGTCCTCAAACGTCAAAGCGGCGATTGCTTGGGCAAGGTTGAAAATCAAAAACGACAAAACGCAATTGCAATTACTGGTTGATTTTGTTATTCATAGGACAAGAACGATAAACGATTTGGAACGAAACGATGCAACCAGTTTACTTTCAGAATTTGGTAAAGCACCAATCGCTCTAGATGCTTTGCTCGTGACATTTGCTGATGAAGACTTGGGTGTAAGGTTTTCTGCACACTATGCGCTGTATAAACTATTCAAGGATGATCGTGTCATCTGCGAACTTCTCGATTCCACAAAACCCTATGGTTTTTCAAACGATGAACGCATTGCAGCGGCAGAGAAAATGCGCAAGATATTGAATGTGTGACAGCTCTCCATCGCACAAAAAAAATCCGCGTTCATCTGCGCTCGTCTGCGTCCAATAATTTCATCTCACCACATTCCGCAAAACCGTCTGCACAAAAAAAAGCCTCGCAGAGTTACCTCTGCGAGGCTGAAATTTCTAGTAGCGTCCGCCGCCGCCGCGACCACCGCCGAATCCACCACGACCGCCACCGCGATGCGTGCCGTATCCGCCGCCGCCGCCGCCGCGACTACCACCGAAACCGCCACCGCCGCCGCCACGTTCTTCACGCGGGCGAGCAATGTTCACGGTCATCGCGCGACCACCGATTTCGTGACCGTTGAATTTTTGAATCGCGTTCTGCGCATCCGCATCCGTCGCCATTTCGACAAAGCCGAAACCTTTGGGGCGGCGTGTCTCGCGATCCAAGATCAACGACACTTCCTTCACTTCACCTGCCTGCGAAAAAAGCGCGCGCAAATCGTCTTCGCTCACGCTGTAAGGCAAGTTACCTACGTACAATTTCGATTCCATTTGAACCTCTCCTTTTGGGTTCTGGAAAGAACGCCCGCGCTCTGCGCGTTAGCAATTCTTTCAAGTCAATCTTGGGACGCGGCATTATGCCGACGTCGCCACCATTTTTTGCCGCGCGTGACGATTTGCTTCAACATACCGCCGAATCGCTTCGGCATCCGGCTGAACCAAGGCGGGTGCGCGATAATCAATACCGTCCAGACGACGGCGTTGAATCTTTTTTTGTAAAACCGTTTCAATCCGACGCACAAGCGATTCGTCCGTCGGTGTGACAAGCGTGTAGGCACACCCGACGGCTTGCGCGCGCCCGGTGCGTCCGATGCGATGCACATAATCTTCAGCCTGCATCGGCATATCATAGTTGACCACGTGCGAAATGCCTTCGACATCAATGCCGCGCGCGGCAATGTCAGTGGCTACGAGCACACGCGATTTGCCCCGGCGAAAATCTTCGAGCGCGGCGAGGCGTTGCCCTTGCGAGCGATCCCCGTGAATCACGGCGGCATGAATGTTCGCATCGCGCAATTGACGCGCCACACGATCCGCGCGACGCTTGGTGCGCGCAAAGACCAACACACTGTCCATTTTTTCTTGCGACAACAATTGGTGCAACAATTTGGCTTTGAGATGTTCCGGCACCGGGAAAAAGGTTTGCGCGATGGCATCCGGGGTCGTTTTCTTTTCGACCTGGATGCGCGCCGGTTTTTGTGTGATTTGCGCCGAGAGACTCACAATCGCCGGGACGAGCGTCGCCGAGAACAACATGGTTTGACGTACACGCGGCAACAGCGCAAGGATGCGGCGAATGTCCGGCAAAAAGCCAATGTCGAGCATCCGGTCCGCTTCTTCGAGCACAAAAAAAAAAAAAAAAGT
>CAZPIR010000669.1:0-2018 GCA_964586085.1 uncultured Anaerolineaceae bacterium
GTAGAGCGTTGTACGACAAGCGGAAGTCCATTGCCAAACGCTTAGCCCATAATATGAGGGCAGTAAAACGCACATTTAAAAAAAAAGAGCACAAACAGGCATTCCAGAGTTACGGTGGACTGGAAAAAATCGATGAAATGCGATTTTCCAGAGTTACAATGGAATATTCCAGAGTTAGCGAAGACTAATTCGGAATGGTCAAAAAGCAGACTGTTTTTTTCCAGAGTTATAATGGAAATCCATTCCATTCCAGAGTTACGGTGGAACGCATACATACTACCTGCCTTGTTCTTTGACCACGCGCCGCACCTCGCGGTCGCTGTCTCGCTTGGCAATCGAATCGCGCTTGTCGTACAATTTTTTGCCGCGCGCCAAACCAATCTCGATCTTGGCGCGATTTTTTTTGAGATAGGCGCGCAATGGCACGATGGTCAATCCTTTTTCCTGCGCGCGTCCGGCGAGTCGCAAAATTTCTTTGCGATGCATCAACAACTTGCGGTCGCGGTACGGATTAGCATTTTCCCGGCTCGCAGGTTCGTACGGCGCAATGTGCACGTTCATCAGCCACAACTCGCCGCCACGCACCTGGGCATAACTGTCACGCAGGTTCAAACTTCCCACGCGCACCGATTTAATTTCAGTGCCGGTCAACACCACACCGGCTTCGTACGTTTCCTCAACGAAATAATCGTGGTACGCTTTGCGATTGGTCGCGAGGACTTTGAGGTTTTCTGTCATAGGTCTACAAAGGTAGAGACGTTGCGCACTTGGCGAACGTCTCTACAAGTTTATTTCCCGGTTTGCAAAAACTGAATCGCGCGATCCAACTGCGGGTCTTTTTTATCGGCGGCATCTTCTTCCGTCAGTTGAACCTCAATGTCCGGCGTAATGCCGATGTGATGGATCTGATGATCCTTGGGGCTGAAAAAGTTGGCAATGGTCACGCGCAATTCTGATTTGTCGCTCAAGGTATTGACGCTTTGCACCGAACCCTTGCCAAATGTGGTCGTGCCGATGAGTGTCGCGCGTTTGTAATCTTTCAATGCGCCGGCAACAATTTCCGACGCGCTCGCCGAACCCTTGTCAATCAGCAAGACCATCGGAATGTCATACGCCAAACCGCCGCGACTCGTTTTCAATTCTTCGCGACGACCGTCCTTGTATTTGGTGATGACGACGGTTTGATTGGGACGCAAGAAATGACTTGCCACATCAATCGAGACCGGCAAGTATCCCCCGGGGTCGCGGCGCAAATCGAAAATCAAGCCCGTCGGTTTTTTCGAAAGTAGTTCTTGCAATGCCGCGCGCATTTCTTCCGGCGCGGTCGCGCCAAATTCATTCAGGCGCAAGTACGCGAGCGTCGTGTTTTCGAGCATGCGCGATTCGACGAACGGCTGGCGAATCGTGTCGCGCGTAATTTCAAGGACAAAGGGCGCTTGCTTGGCGCGTTGAATCGTGAGCTTGACCTTGGTGCCTTTGGGTCCACGAATCAAACGCACGGCTTGGGTCGAGTCCATATTTTGGATGATCGTGTCATCTACTTGAAGCACAACATCGCCCGGCAAAATGCCGGCGCGTTCGGCGGGCGAACCCTTGATCGGCGAAACAATCGTCAAGCGACCCTCGCGCATTTCAATCGTCGCGCCAATGCCTTCAAACGAACCTTGCAGTTCGGTCGAAGTAATCACGGCAGTCTTGGCATCCACAAAGCGTGTGTTGGGATCGCCGAACGCCGCGATCATCCCTTCGACCGAACCGTTGACCATTTCTTCCTGGTCTACCGGTACTTTATAGAAATCTTGTTTGACGAAATTCCACGCTTCCCAGAAAACCGGGAATGAAGGTTTCAAATCGGTCGGCGCGCCGCCATCCTGGGGCAGGGGCGGGGGAAACACTTGGCGACTGATTACATAACCGCCGCCAAACGCCGCACTGACAAGCACCATCGTCACGATGGCGACGAAAAATACTTTGACCATTCCGCGAAGCATATCAACCTCATTTATGATTTATGATTT
>CAZPIR010000670.1:0-2016 GCA_964586085.1 uncultured Anaerolineaceae bacterium
CCGTCGAGACTGAATCGTCCGAGCGATTTATTGTCCGCCGCCATCGGGCGCTCGCCTTGCAAGACGTGCACCTCGACCTGGGTCTGCATGTCCGCCGCAGTTGAGAACACCTGCGAGCGTTTGGTCGGGATGGTCGTGTTGCGTTCGATCAACGGTGTTGCCACGCCGCCGAGTGTTTCAATGCCGAGCGTCAAGGGCGTCACGTCGAGCAGTAAAATATCTTTCACGTCGCCGCCGAGCACACCGGCTTGAATCGCCGCGCCAACCGCCACGACCTCGTCCGGGTTGATGCCCTTGTGCGGTTCCTTACCAAAGTAGCGTTGCACAACTTGTTGCATCAGCGGCATACGCGTTTGCCCGCCGACCAGCACAACTTCGTCAATGTTCGACGGTGCGAGTTTCGCATCTTCCATCGCGCGCTTGACCGGGTTTAACGAATTCTCAACCAGGTCGCCGACGAGTTGTTCGAGTTTCGCGCGCGTGAGTGTCATCGTCAAGTGTTTCGGTCCCGACGCATCGGCGGTGACGAACGGCAAATTGATTTCGCTCGTCATCACGGTCGAGAGTTCGATCTTGGCTTTTTCCGCGGCTTCTTTCAAGCGTTGCAATGCCATGCGGTCATTTCGCAAATCAATGCCCGATTCTTTTTTGAATTCATCCGCGATCCATTGGATGATGCGTTGATCCAGGTCGTCGCCACCGAGGAATGTGTCGCCATTCGTGGACTTGACCTCGAACACGCCTTCGCCGAGCGCGAGCACGGAAATGTCGAACGTGCCGCCGCCGAAATCGTACACGGCAATCGTTTCGTCCTTTTTCTTTTCCAATCCGTACGCGAGCGAGGATGCTGTCGGTTCGTTGATGATGCGCAGAACTTCCAAGCCGGCAATGCGTCCGGCATCTTTGGTTGCCTGACGTTGCGAATCGTTAAAGTACGCCGGCACGGTAATGACGGCTTGCGTCACGGTTTCGCCGAGGTATGCTTCGGCGTCCGCTTTCAACTTGGCAAGGATCATGCCGGAAATTTCTTGCGGCGAGTACTGTTTGCCGGCAAGTTCGACCCAGGCATCGCCATTGCTCGCTTCGACGATTTTGTACGGCAGAATCTTGCGTGCTTTTTGCACTTCGGCGTCGGTGAACTTGCGACCCATCAAACGCTTGATCGAGAAAATCGTGTTTTCCGGATTCGTGATTGCTTGACGTTTCGCGACCTGACCAACGAGGCGTTCGCCGGTTTTCGTGATCGCGACGACGGATGGGGTGAGGCGCGCACCTTCCGTGTTTGTAATCACGACAGGGTCACTGCCTTCCATCACGGCGACGACCGAGTTGGTGGTTCCCAGGTCAATACCAATAATTTTCGATTTTGTAGCCATGTTATTGTCTCCTTATTTCAGGTTCAAGGTTTCAAGTTTAACTTTTAACTTTTAACTTGAAAACTTTTTACTTTTTCTTTGCCACTTTGACCATCGTCGGTCGCAAAACGCGGTCGCCCAACTTGTACCCTTTTTGCAATTCGGCGATGACAGCGCCGTCTTCCGCTTGATCCGTCTCTTCGTGAATGACGGCTTCGTGAATGTTTGGGTCGAAAGGTTTGTTCAATGCCTCGATGGGCTTGAGTCCTTCGGCGTCCAAGACGGCATTCATTTTGCGCGCGATCAATACAATGCCATCAATCCAGGTCAGCCCGCGCAAATTGTCTGGGATTGTTTGGAACGCGCGATCAAAATCGTCGAGCACCGGCAAGAGGCGAGCGATGAGCGTGCTGTTGGCGAATTTGGCAAACTCGCTGTTTTCTTTTTCGGTGCGCTTGCGATAGTTCGACAAATCGGCGCGCGCGCGTTGCCACGAGTCTAAATACTCGGCAGATTTGGCGCGTTCTTCATCCAACAATTTTTGGAATGCCGCCGTGTCCATCAGCTTTTCAGGCGCTTGATTTTCTGGTTCTTGTAATTGTTCTGCCGACATGTTGTTGACTCCGTGTGCAGTAGTCAGAATTGATTTCTGCTTTGTGAC
>CAZPIR010000671.1:0-2010 GCA_964586085.1 uncultured Anaerolineaceae bacterium
GGCGTGGGCGTACTGCGGTCAAGCATCGAAACCAACGTGCTGGTCTCGCAAGCTAACAAGCTTAACGTAGCAAGCACGAGCACAAGCAAAACACGTACGCGATTCAATTCTAGCTCCTTTCTGAGCGGACGCGCGCATTATACGCTCGACGGTACATCTTGGCAAGTAAAGACCCGAAGGTCGCTCGTAAAAACCCTTCGGGTCTGTTTGTGTCTAGCTTAACTTGGTTCCGTCGTTGCTACAGAATTTTGCGCCCGCCGGATTTTCGGTGCCGCAGGTCGGACACTTGACCGTGCCAGCGACCATCTTGGCTCCGCAGTTGTTGCAGAATTTAGAGCCGGTTGGATTCGCGGTGCCGCAACTCGGACAGGCGGTAGTGGATGCGACTGGTTGCGCGCTGTGCGATTGTTGTTGCATCGCCTGCGACATCATCCCGGCGAGTCCCGCGCCCAGTCCTGCGCCGGCACCCAGCCCCATGCCCATCTGCAATCCCGCCGCGCCCGCGCCGCTTTGATTGTTCGCCGCGTCGCCCATCGCGCGTGCCGCTTTGAATTTCAAGTACTTGTCCATGTCGCCGAGCGCGCCCATCGCCGCGCGTTCGTCAATCGCTTTCGCCGTTTCATCCGTCGGCGTGATCGCGTTGATGTACATCGCTTTGAGCATCAAGCCGATGCGACTGAAATCATCGGTGAGCGCGGCTTTGGTCGTCGCGCCGATTTCGCTGTACAAACTCGGCAGGTCGAGCACGGATTTTTTCTGCTCGCCGAGCGTGTCGGTCATTTTCGCGACGATCATTCCGCGCAGGAAATCGTCGAGCGCGCTCGTCGTGTAAATGCCTTGCTGACCGACGATGCCGTTCACGAACAGCGACACGTCCTTGACCTGGAATGCGAATTGTCCGAACGAGCGCAAGCGCACCATGCCCAGGTCGGGATCGCGGAAGGCGATCGGTTCGGGCGTGCCCCATTTTTGATTGAGGAACTCTTTCAAGTTCACGAACACGACTTCGGCGGGGAAGGGCGATTTGCCGCTCGTTGCCAAGCCGATGATGCTCGCGAGAATCGGAATGTTGTACGTTGTGATCGTGTGGCGACCCGGACCAAACACGTCGAGCGATTTACCGTCGCGGAAGAACACGGCGTTTTGGCTTTCGCGCACAATCACTTGCGAGCCAAGTCGAAAATCACCGGGACCGCCCTCGGGTTCGCGGTGAACGATTTCATTCCCAGTATTGTCGAGAAACTCGACAACATCAATAATTCGAGGCATGGTGGTCTCCTTGTTTACCTGTTTATTTGTTCAACTTGGCTTTTAACGCCGCGAGTCGCTTTTCAATATCGTCGTTCGCGCCGAGTTTGTCGAATTCATCCTCGGTCGAGGATTTGGACAACTCGTCCGAAGCGGCGGCGCGCGCTTCTTGTTCTTGAATGCGGCGTTCCATCCGCGCGAGGTCGGACGCGTAATCCACCGCCGAAATTTTGGTGGACGCGCTTTGGATTTCTTGTTGCGCGCGCACGCTTTTTGCTCGCGCGATCAAGACATCTTTTTTGCGGCGCGCCTCTTGATACTTGGCGTCCAGCGCATCCAGGTCGCCCTTGAGTTTGACGACCGCCCCCTTTTGCGCTTCGAGTTGTTTGCTATACACTTCAACCTGAGTTTCAAAATCGGCTTGGCGGCGCAGGGCTTCGCGTGCCAGGTCTTCGCGTCCTTTGGACAAGGCGAGTTCCGCTTTTTGTCCCCAATCATCCGCGTTCTTGTTCGCGGCGTTGAGATCGTTCTGCAACATTTTCTCTTGCGCGATTTGTTCGGCGACCTGGGTCTTGCCTTTGGCGAGGGCGTCTTCCATGTCACGCATGATTTGGTTCAATAATTTTTCCGGGTCTTCGGCGCTATTGAGCAGGTCGTTGATGTTGGCGCGCAGAATTTGTGCGGTGCGTTCCAAAATTCCCATTAGGTTCCTCCTTGATTGTGGGGCAAATTTGCAAATTTGCCCGCCTGGTTTATCTACGA
>CAZPIR010000672.1:0-2009 GCA_964586085.1 uncultured Anaerolineaceae bacterium
GCAAATCGCTCGCAATCTTCGCGCGGATTGCGAAATTTCAAATTGACACGCCTTGGTGGGCGTGGTATATTTGTCACGCGTAACCCTCCGATCTTTATCCGCGCGCGGTTCTTTATTCCAGCCATTCCGCGCTGGTTTTTTTGTTGTGAATGAAACCATCTCGCTGAAACAAATCGAACATCGCCGTGACGAAATTTATCGTCGCACGCGCGCGCGTCGCCTTGGCACAATGGACGACGCGGCGGAATTCATTGACGCGGTGGGTTTCGCGCTCTTGTTCGCGACGACGCAAACAATTGAACTGCCGTCATTGTTTGAAGCAGTCAAGGGCAAACGCGACGCGTACATCGAAAATTGGGACGCGGATTCGGATCGTGTGTGGGTGTGGAAAAATGATTTGCCCGCGATGCGCCGCGCGTACTATGGCAAGGTGCTGGGCAAGCCCGCCTTTGTCTCGCTCGCTATGTTGCCGGCATTGTTCGCTGTCCACGCGCCCGAAGATTTGAATCGCGCGTACGCGCGCGGCGATCTCAGTCGCGACGCGAAACGAGTTGCCGATGCGCTGTCCGCGATGGGACCGACGCCGACGATGGCTTTGTCCGAAGCATCGGGTGTGCGTCAAAAAGATTTTCATCGCGCGCTCGACGAGTTGCAAAAACGGCTGGTCGTTTCGCCGGTCGGCGCCATGATTGAGCGCGGCGCGTGGCCCTCGCAGATTTTTGAAATCACGCCGCGCTGGTTTGCGCGTCAAGCCGAGCGTGGCGCAAAACTCGATGTAGACCGCGCGCGTAAACTAATTGTGCGCCAATATGTAAAGACGGTTTTTGCGGCGACGGTGCCGATGGTGAGTCGTGTGTTTGGTTGGTCGCGCGAGATAGCGCGTGCCACATGCGACGAATTGCTCGCGCGGCGTGTGCTTGTCTCACGCGCCGAGTGGTTGCAAACAAACTAAGGTAGGAAGCCAGTATGCCGATCACGTTGTCCGAGTCCATTCGGGTTTTGATGCCGAATGGTCACGTCGAAGAAATGAAAATCGAAACGTATCTCGCCGGGGCGGTTGCCGCGGAGATCGGCGCCACCGCGCCGCCCGAAGCGCTCAAGGCGCAGACGGTTGCCTCGCGCACGTACGTCGCCGCCGTGCAACGCCATCAGGAACACGGCGCGGATGTGTGCACGACCTCGCATTGTCAAAAATGGAAACGCATTGACCCGGTGTCCGCGCCCGAAGTGTTTCGCGCGGTGAGCGAAACCTGGGGCATGGTGTTGATGCACGATGATCAACTCATTAACGCATTTTTCTTTGAACATTGCGACGGGCACACGCGCAATTCGGAAGATATGTTGATGCCGGCTTTGCCGTACTTGCGCGGCGTGGATTGTGCCTGCGGGTTTCTGGCGATGCGCGGACATGGCGTCGGCATGTGCAAGCGCGGCGCGATTGTAATGGCGCGGCGCGGCGCCACGTTCGACAAAATTTTGCAACATTATTATCAAGGCATCGCGATTGTGCAACCCATTCGCAGTGAGGGCGAGGACTCGACGGTCGTGGTGGAAGAGCCGACCCAAACGCCAACTCGTTCGCGCTCGCGTCGGAAAAAAGAAGACCCGGTGGTTATCAAGCCAACAGCAACTGTCGAGCAATCCGATTCGGTCGTGCAAAAACGCACGCGGCGGCGCGTGGCGGAAACCTCCGCGCCGGAACCCAGCATGTCGGTCGAGCCGCCGCCGGAAAAAATCTCTCGGCGTGTTTCCGATTCAAGCGTCGCGCGCAAGCCCGTTGCGCCGGCAAATGAACCGGTCGCGCCACGTCCAACCGATTCGAGCGTGACACGCAAGGTCATCGCGTCGCCAAGCAAACCGGTCGCCCCGCGTCCAACCGATTCAGGTGTGACCCGTAAAATTGTTGCGCCGCCAGTGAGCGAACCTGGGTCGAGTGAACAAGTGGGTGCCTCGCTCGACGATTCAGGGGTGCGCCTCCAAGCGGCTGTGATGACCACCACGCCCAAGCA
>CAZPIR010000673.1:0-1983 GCA_964586085.1 uncultured Anaerolineaceae bacterium
CAGCCATTGATACGCCGGCAATTGGACGATGAAGCGCGCGCCGGGTTTGAGCACACGCGCAATTTCGGCGAACGTGCCCACATCGTCCACGATGTTGCAGATCACGTCGAACGAAACGGCGAGATCAAAGTGATTCGCCAAGAATGGCAATTCGGTGATAGAGGCGACGAGTGCGCGATCACGCGGAATGCCGCGCGCGCGACAAAAGTGAATCGCCGGCTCAGCGAGGTCAACGCCAATCGCGCAACCATACGCTTGCATCATTTGCAAGTTCGCGCCGGTGCCGCAACCCGCATCGAGAATGCGCGCATCGCGCGGCGGCGCATAGCGCGCAAGCAAATCGCGCAGTAACACACGCAGACCTTGATACCACCAGTAGCCATCTTCGATTTCAAACATTACCCGATATTCGTCCGGGTACATCAACATTGCGTCGTAATTCATTCGGTTATCTGCGTCTCACTCAAGGTGACGGGTTCGCCCAACGGATTGCCGGTCGCGGCGTGATACGGCACGATCTGCCAACGATACGACCCAGGATTTGCCGGCACGCGCACCTCGCGCGCATCCACAACAATTTGCTTCGGTTGCCACGTCGAACTGCCCGCGCGATTGCCAAGTGGCGAGGTGTCCCATTGCGCGAGCATCGCGCCGCTCGCATCCACGAGGCGCAAGGATACGGCGTAATCCTCACCCACCGGTTCATCAATCTGCCAAAACAATTTTATCGTCGCGCGCGACCCAGGTTTCATCGTCGCGGGCGCGTCGTATCCGCGCAAACGCAAGTGCCCCTCAAAAGCAAAATCGTGTGGATGCGAAATATCGCGCGTATTCGCAATCGGCAGGGCGCGCGCAAATCGCGACAGCGTAATCTTGGTGCTCGTCCCTCGCGCATTCGTTTGGTCGAGCAGAACACCTTGTTCGTGCAGTAATTTTTCGATGCGCTGGTCAGGGTCGTCGAACGGCGCATGCAGTTCAAGATACCACACGCGCGCGTGTTGCGTCAACGCCTCACGCACGATGGCAAGGTCAGCATCGGGCGAAGGTTTGCCATCGCTACGCAAAATCGGGAGCGTGATGATCGGCACGATGTCGTCGGCGTAATAGTGAAACAATTCTTCGGTATGCGGCGAGTTGAGAATGAGCACATCGCCACTGTATACACGCTCGCGCAAATCCTGCGCCCACGCGCGATGATCGTCCTTGCCCCAACGCGGATCGAAATACAAATTGTTGAGCGACGGAATTGCGCCGAGCAAAAAAATCGCGAGCACGGGCACCGCGAAAATTTTCCGGCGCGAGGCGAGCGCGGCGACGCCGAGGTAAAACGCCGGGCTGATGGCGATGAAATAGCGCGAGTTTTGGTAGAGCGGGCGCGCGAGTTGGGCGACGAGGAGCGCGAGCAAGGGAAGCGCGAGATAAGCGAAAATCGTATTTCGTATTTCGTATTTCGTAATTGCAAACACGATGCCCAATACGAACAACGCAAGCATCGCCGCATCAATCCAGGTCGCTTGTGCCGCGTCCATCGTAATCCCAACACTGAACGAGTTGAGCAGATCGCGCAAAATCACATCGAGTGCGACAATCGTGGGACCGCTGTTGACGTTGCCCACCGCGCCGCGCAAAACAATCGGCAAGAGAAAAATAATCGAGATGCTCGGAATCGCCGGCAAAAAAATCCACACCCACATTTTTTTCTCACGCCACACGGTGAGCGCAATGAGTGCGACGTGAAAAGGCAAAAGAAATCCGGCGTAATAATGGGTGCAGAGCGAGGCGATGGTGGCAAGAATATAAGTGAAAAGCCAAAGATAGGACGCAGACGAACGCGGATGTACGCGGACAAGATTATTTTTATCTGCGTTTGTCGGCGTTTGTCCGCGTCCACTATCAATCGTACGCACGAGCGCATAGATTGCGAGCGTGCTGAAAAAGAGGACGAGCGCGTACGGGCGCGCCTCTTGCGCGTACCACACGTAG
>CAZPIR010000674.1:0-1983 GCA_964586085.1 uncultured Anaerolineaceae bacterium
CACGCGGCTTGATCGGTTCCATCGAAGCCGCAGACGCAATGGTCAAAGCCGCAAATGTCAAACTGATTGGCAGTGAGTACATCGGCGGCGGATTCGTTACCGTGATGGTGCGCGGCGATGTCGGCGCGGTCAAAGCGGCGACGGATGCCGGTGCCGCGGCGGCAAAGCGCGTCGGCGAACTTGTCAGCGTGCATGTGATCCCGCGCCCGCACGGCGATGTCGAAGCGATCTTGCCAACCGGCAAGGGCGCATTCGCGGGCAAGAGCTAGAATAAATTTTCAGTGAGAAATCAAAGGAGGTGAGGTACGATGGGCGAGATACGCCTCACCGACCCTAATCTTGCGCGTGATGCCGGTTTCATTGCCCAAATCAAAACCGTCCTCGCCTTACCAGCGGACGCCGAGTTAGAGTTGCAAAATGTCGCGCGCGGCGCGGCGGGAAGCACGGCGATTGATTATGCCGTGACTCTGCCAGTCGAGTTGCGCGGTTCCGAGTTTGGCGCGGCGAATGGCGTAAGCGTGGATGAGCGCGTGACGGCGACATTGAAATTCGATGCGCGCGGCGCGCTCGCTTTATCCCAGGTCAGCCCGGTAGACGAACGCCATTTGCGTTCGGTCAAGGACAATGTGCGTAAACTCGCGGCGGCAGATCAAATTTATCTGACGACGCCGGGTGAAGAGGTAGATACCGATGCGTTGCGCGCCAAGCGTAAATCGTGGTACGTGGCAACGGACGCGAACGCGCGCAAGCGTTTGAAACGTGCGTACATGGCATAGACACACTCTTGAAGGAGTCCAATGCAACCGCAGTCCGTTAGCCCGGTCAACGTGTTCACGAACGACCCGCACGCGCAAGGTCTAGGTCTGGAGCAGATCATGCCGCCCACCGGCAAATCACCGTTTGCGATCCCAGGATGGAGCGGCAGAGGTGGTTTGTTTCAACCGGGCACACCTGAGTTTCAAGCCGGCGAATTGTACGTCGTCTTGACCAATACATTTGCGGCGTGGGTAGATTTTTTCGGCGCTGATTTTCAATGGCAACCTCGGATAGCGCAACTGCCGATTGTGCCGCGCGCCGGCAAAGATTTTAATGCCTACTATGATCGCAGAGGACTCAAGTTCTTTTACAACACCGATCCCAAAACTCAGCAAGTGATGTACACGTGTGAGAGTGCCGACATTGTTGCGCACGAATGCGGTCACGCAATTCTCGATGCGCATCATCCCGATTACTGGGATTCATTGCTTGGCGAGACCGGCGCGTTCCACGAAGCATTTGGCGACATGTCTGCTTTGCTTGTCACATTGAGCGATCCCAGGGTGCGCGCGGTTGTGCTCGCCGAAAATGATGGCGACCTTGCCAAGAGCAATTCGGTGTCGCGCCTCGCCGAACAACTTGCGCACGGTCTATACGATTCCGGGCTTGCGAACGTCGTGGATTCATCGAATGCATTGCGCGATGCGGTCAATAAATTTCGGTACAAAAATCCTGACACACTCCCAGGTCGCACACCCGCATCGAAACTCAGTTCCGAGTCGCATAATTTTTCGCGTGTGTTTTCCGGCGCGTTCTACGATTTGCTCGTGGCGATTTACGAACAACTCCGCAAAGCGAACGCATCACTCGCGCCCGATGCCGCGCTCGATCAAGCGCGCCTCGAAGCGGGGCACTTGCTTGCCCAGGGTTTGATGCTTGCGCCGCGCGGTGATGCCCAGTTCAAGACGATTGCGTCTTCGATGATTACTGCCGATCAACAACATAATCAAGGCAAGTATTTTTCAGCGCTCAAAAAAGTTTTTTCGACGCGCCGTATTCTCAAAGGAAGTGAGGCGAATGAGTTGAAAAAATCGGCGGGCGGCGGACACACGGTCACGAGTTCGCTCGCGGGAACGGCGAGCGGGACGATTGGCAAGTCGCTCGCGATGGTGAGCGCGGACATGGGCGGCGAGTTGCCATCGGAGGTGCGGCGCGCGCTCAAGGTTT
>CAZPIR010000675.1:0-1979 GCA_964586085.1 uncultured Anaerolineaceae bacterium
TGGTAAAGGTTCCACTAATCACAGTCAGCGTACCGCCGTTGAAGATGCCGCCGCCATTCCCGGCGAAATTGCCGTCTGCTATCGTGAGGTTGCGCAAGGTCACGGAAATGCCGGTCGTAATCGTGAACACGCGCGTCGCACTGTTGCCACTCACGCCAACGGTGCGACCTGATCCATCAATCGTCAAAATCTTGTCGAGCAGTAACTCGCTGACCAGTGTGATCGTGTAATTGCCGCCAAAGTTGATCGTGTCGCCGCTGGTCGCTTTTGCAATCGCATCGCGCAAACGACAACTCGCGCCCGGGCAATTCGCCGCGTTCGTCGTCCCATCGTCCGCGTTCGATTGTACGGTGATCGTCGCGCTCGGTCGCGCCTCGGCAATCGGCACAAGCATCAATGCCAACCCTGTCAACGCCAATATCACAAACATCATCCCGTACAGCAACCTTGTTTTTCGTGCGTTCATTTTTTTCCTTTCAACTCATCATGCCAGAACAAAAGACACAAAAAATCGCCACACCGGAACGCATGCGCGTTCACCGATGTGGCGATGCCCAATCGTGACGAATGCCCCAATTCATCGTGGCTCAAATTATAATCTCATTTGCATTGGCACGCCAATTTATTCCTGGGTTGTCGCGTTGAATTCGCCGTCACTCACCCGCACGCGAATTTGTTTTTTGCGCGCAACTTGATTGACGCTCTTGATAACCTGCCCGCTTGCTGTGTCACGCACGATGGCATACCCGCGCGCGAGCGTTGCTTCGGGATTGAGCGCGGCGAGGTGACGCGATGCGCCATTCAACGCGCCGCGTTTGAGCGCGAGCAGTTGCGCGATGCGTGCATTGAGCCGATGCGATAATTCATCTACGCGTTGACGATCATTTTGCAAACGCGCGATTGGCGAGTTGCGTTCGAGCGCGTACACCTGGCGTGATAAATCGACACGTGCATCCTCAATCTTGTCTTGGGTAACCTCAACCAGACGCTCTTGCGCGTACTGGATCTGTCCGAGCAACTCGCGTTGGTCGGGCACAACGAGTTCCGCCGCCGCGCTTGGCGTGGGCGCGCGCAAGTCCGCAACAAAATCGGCAATCGTAAAATCGGTTTCGTGCCCAACCGCGCTAATCACCGGCACACGCGAATTGTAAATGGCGCGCGCGACCCGCTCATCGTTGAACGCCCACAAATCCTCAATCGAACCGCCACCGCGCGCGACAATGAGCACATCAATCTCGAACTCGTTGATCGTTTGAATCGCGCCGACAATCATCGGCGGGGCTTGATCGCCCTGCACGAGTGTGGGCGCGAGCAAAATTTCGGCGAGGGGAAAACGCCGGCGCACAACGTTGCGAATGTCGCGGAACACCGCCCCCTCGCGCGAGGTGACGATGCCAATCACACGCGGAAAAATCGGCAGAGCGCGTTTGTGTTCCGGCGCAAACAATCCTTCAGCTTCAAGCCGGATTTTTAGTCGCTCGAATTCTTGCCACAACGTCCCCGCCCCGGCAAGTTTGATTTCGTTGACGTAGAATTGCAAGTCGCCGCGCGCCTCGTACAGCGAAACACGTCCGCGCACTTCGAGTGCATCGCCGCTCTGCGGCAAACGAAAGACACGCGCCGCATCGCTTCGCCACATGACGCATCGAATTGCCGCATCACGATCCTTGAGCGTGAAATACAAATGCCCGGCGGACGATTGCGTAAAGTTCGAAACTTCGCCGCGCACCCAGACATCGCTGAGTGTGTCATCGCTTTCAACGACATCCTTGATTTGCCGGACGAGTTGCGCGACCGTCAAGGTCGGCGTCACCGAAAAAAGTGAAGGTTGCATTTATTGACTCGCTGAAAGTGGACCTTGTTCGATAATTTTTTTGAGCGCAGAGTACTGTGGACTGGTACGCGCAATCGCGACACCCATAAACGCATTGAGCGATTTCGCATCCCAGTAATCATAATTTGCTTTGAAAGTTGGATCG
>CAZPIR010000676.1:0-1976 GCA_964586085.1 uncultured Anaerolineaceae bacterium
TGAACACATCGCGCAAATCGCGCGGAATGCCGGACTCGACGCCGAGCAAAATGCCGGCGAGCAAGGACGCGGCAGGTTCCGGAAAAATCGCCAGAATGGTTTTGTGCGCGTGGTCGCGCAATTTGTAGAGCGTGGCGAAAAATGGATTGCCCAAATCGCGTTCGAGAATTTTTGCGCCGCTGTAGACGCGCACGACCGAATGAATGTTTTGCCGCGCGAGATATTCCTTGTACGAAAAATCTTCGGACTCGAACGGTGTGGTTGGCTCGCCGTAAATTTGGATGCGGTCGCCGTACCGCACATCGCCTTCGCGCGGCGCATTGACGAGTGCCAGCCCTTGCACGTCGCGCCACTCGTTGCCGACGCGCGCCCGCGCAACGGCGACGCGAACCTGGGTCGTGTAATCGCGCACCTCGGGCGGCTCGATCACATCGCCAATTATCGCGCGCGCGCCTTGATCGTTCCACACGACAAGTGAATTCTCGTCGAACGTTGGACGCGCGAGGGCGAGTCGCATTGCGCCGAGCAGAAAGAAAAGCAAGCAGAGGTGTGCGCGCGTGAGGAGTTTGTCGCGTCGCCAGATGGTCAGCAGACCGAGGGGCAGAACGAGCCACCACGCCCAGATGAGCGCGGGGAGTGGGACGAGCGATGAGATGGTAATGCCGGACACGAACGCGAGCGCAAGAAAAATGAGGAGCATCGTTGCCTCGTGGGGTCGCGCGGAATTTTCGTCGGCAATTTTATCCCAGTCTGGGTTGGCGCGCAAGTGCGGGTTTGACCAAAGCGAACATTTGTGCGAAAATAATTTCGCGGGTGACTTGTGTTATAATTCTGGCAACGCCGAAAGGAGTAAACGATGCCTGGTCTACTGGGAAAAATTCTCGAAGGGAATTTCTCTTCGCCGCTTACGTTGGTCTTTGTTCTGTTTACGTTGCTCGCGTTCTACTTTTTGTTTCGCCTCGGCTGGTTGTTCTTGGTGCAGGGCGAGCAGGTGACGGACAGCGTCGAGGGTAAACGCCAAATCAAAAATCTTGTGCGGCTACTTGCCGTCTGTATTTTCATCGCGTTCTTTACCGGTTTTGTGTTCGAGTTTCTGCGCGCCGGACGCGATGTAGCACAAGCGAACGCGCCGGGCGCGGCGCAAGGATTTTTCGGCTGGCTGTTGGGCAAGTAAATGGGACGCGGACAAACGCAGATAAAAATAAATCCGTGTTCATCCGCGCGCGGAGTGATCCGCGTCCAAAATTTCTGACGATGAAAATTCGTTTTGCGATTGTTCTCGGTTTGCTGATGCTGTTCGCCGCGCCGGTTGCGTACGCGCAAACGCCGAGCGTGGACAATGCGAACAAGTTGACCGTGCTCGTGCGCGTTTTGCTCGACACACTGCAAGGCACGCCAACCGCGAATGCGAACGCGCTCATCGAGCAATCACAAACCTCCGCGGCACAGTGGCTCAACTTGCCCGCGTCCGATTTGTTCTTTCTCGATTTTGGCAATCCGGCTCTGCCGTTCAATCAATTCGCCGGACAACTGGCGAGCACCTTGCTCTTGCTCACGCCGCTCTACGCGCTCGGCTACATTGCGATTCTCGCGCTCAATGTGTGGAAGGAACGCCCGATTCCGAATCCGCTTTTGTATGGCGCGCTTGTCATTGGCGTGATGATTTTTCTCGCGGCGTTTTCGGTGATTACGCAAGGCGTCAGCGACCTAGGGCGTGCGGTTGCGATGGCGATGGGCGGCGCGGGCACAGCAATGTTTCCGCGTGCGACCTTGCTCGATACATTGTTGCGCGTTCTGCTCGTCCTGCAGAAAAATGCCGGCGGACTCGCGCCGATTGTTTTGATCGTCGCGCTTGTCGAGATGGCGATTATTCTCGTGCAACTCGCGTATCGCGGCATCTCGATGGCAGTGTGGCGTTTGTTCGGTGTGCTGTTCATTCCACTCTCGGTCTTGCTCGAAGGCGTCAATCCCAAAAC
>CAZPIR010000677.1:0-631 GCA_964586085.1 uncultured Anaerolineaceae bacterium
GTACGCGCGTTCGCCAAACACATTTTTAATTGCCACGGTTTCGCTCGGATCGTTCAACATCGTCGCCGTGCCATGCGCGTTGATGTAATCAATTTGTTCGATAGTAACACCAGCGTTTGCCAAACCGTCGCGCATGACCTGGGTCGCGCCAATCGCTTGCGGGTCGGACGCAACGAAATGGTACGCATCCGAACTCGCGGCATAGCCCAACACTTCGGCGTAAATGCGCGCATTGCGCGCGCGCGCATGTTCCAAACTTTCGAGCACAACGATTGCCGACCCTTCACCAATCACCAAGCCATCGCGATCTTTGTCGAACGGACGACACGCGTGTGTTGGATCATCGTTCTTTGTTGAGAGTGCGCGCATCGCGCCGAACGCCGTGAACACAATGTCCGAGATGATCGCGTCCGTGCCACCCGCGAGCATCATGTCTGCCGCGCCGCGCCGAATCGCTTCGGTCGCCGCGCCAATTGCATCCGTGCCGGCGGCGCACGAAGTGACGACCGTCG
The DNA here is from genome assembly GCA_964586085.1 of uncultured Anaerolineaceae bacterium. Lineage (GTDB taxonomy): Bacteria > Chloroflexota > Anaerolineae > UBA4142 > UBA4142 > JACRBM01. The sequence goes on from CAZPIR010000677.1 coordinate 513, forward strand.
AATTGAATCCGCGCGCGCGATAATGGGTTGCCACGTAAAACGCCGGCATGTTCGGCAAAATCACCGCCGCGAGAAAAGGACTAACGCGCCCGGCGCCACCCTGCCGCGAGTACGCGTCG
>CAZPIR010000677.1:641-1961 GCA_964586085.1 uncultured Anaerolineaceae bacterium
CTGCGACGAAACCGCCCAGCCCCGTACCGAGCACGACACCCGCACGCGGATTTTCATTCAGGTTCGTGGGCAAGCCCGCATCGTCGAGCGCGCCTTTTGCCGCCGCGAGCGCGAACAAGGTCGCGCGTCCCATACGTCGTGCATCCTTTGCATCAATGTTGAATTTGGTCGCGTCAAAATTTTTTACTTCGCCGGCAATTTGCGTACGATATTTGCTCGCATCGAACAAGGTCACCGGTCCGATACCCGATTTGCCGGCAAGCAAATTTTGCCAGAATGTTTCCGGCGATAAACCCAGGGGCGTGATCGCGCCCAACCCGGTGATGACGACACGCGTGCGTGGAAGCGCTGAATTAGTCATGAAATTTTACTCGTTAAAGAAAGTGTGCAATTATTCTACTCGACATCGAATGAATCGGCAAAAGAGGCATGCGTACTAGTTTGCATTTGCTTGACAATCCCTAGTCGTCGTGGTATCTTGAATTTGCCTCTAACACATTCAGGAGTCGCGTCGTTGTGACCGACATTCGTTATTGGATTGGCTTTAACCTCGTTTCGCAAATTGGTCCCGCCAAAGTTCAACGTCTCCTCGATTACTTTGGCGACTTGGCAAACGCGTGGAAGGCGTCCGCATCCGATTTGGCGCAGGCGGGTTTGGATCGGCGTGCGCTCGACAATTTTTTGCATGCGCGTCAAACGCTCGACCTATCCGCCGAGTTGGCAAAAATCGAACGCGCCGGCGTGCACGTATTGACACTGCCCGACCCCAATTATCCGCGTTTGCTGTCCCAGGTTCCGGTCCCGCCGCCAGTGTTGTACGTCAAAGGGACGCTCACCGCCGAAGATGAATGGGCGGTTGCGGTTGTGGGCACACGCCGCGCGACGCCGTACGGGCGCGAGGTTACACGCGAAATTGTGAGCACGCTCGCGCAAAATCACGTGACGATTGTCAGCGGTCTCGCACGCGGGATTGATGCCGAAGCCCATCGCACCACGCTCGATGCCGGCGGGCGCACAATTGCCGTGCTGGGTTGCGGCGTAGACGTGGTCTATCCGCCGGAACATGCAAAACTTGCGCAAGAGATTGTCGCGCACGGCGCGCTCGTCAGCGATTATCCGCTCGGCACACAACCGGACGCGGCGAACTTTCCGCCGCGCAATCGTATCATCAGCGGCTTGTCGCTCGGCTCGCTCATCGTCGAGGGCGATGTGGACTCGGGCGCGCGCATCACACTCGAGTACGCGCTCGAACAAGATCGCGAAACGTTTGCGATTCCGGGAAATATTTTTCAGCGCGGGTCACATTTGCCAAACAAACTA
>CAZPIR010000678.1:0-1959 GCA_964586085.1 uncultured Anaerolineaceae bacterium
GTTTATGCCGTGAACGAAAGCTGGAGCGAAAACACGCTGACCTGGAACAATGCGCCACTCGCCGGCGATTACGTCGCGGAGACGTATGTAGATCCGGTTGACACCGTGCCACCTTGGCCCGGCATTCCGTACACCTGGGATGTGAGCGCGGCCGTCGCCAAAGCATATGCCGCCGGGCAACCTGTGCGGCTCGTGCTCTACTCTGCCGACAACCCGATGCACAGCGGCAAGTATTTCTACTCGTCGGACGCCAGCCCGGAAGGACGCCCGGCTTTGCGAGTACGTTGGGGCACACCATAAAAAACGCGGACGAGCCAATTAGCTCGTCCGCGTTTTTTTACTTGTACTGAATTTATGCGCGCGCGCGATTTTTGCGACGCCAGTACCACGCGCCACCTGCAAGCATCGTCAAGCCCACAATGGCGAACAGACCCGGCATCGCCAAGTCTTTTCCTTGCGACTGCGCATCGAACGCCGACAACGTGACCGCTGTCGGTCCTGCATTCGCGTTACGCAAGACAGAGATCGTTGATGCCGCCGTGCCATTGCCATAGTTCGCCGCGATGAGATCTACCTTATTATCCCCATTGATGTTTTTACTAGCCAAACCGTGTGGCGCATCTCCCGCCCCAAAGTTCACAGCGGTTTCAAACAAAAGCACGCCGACCGTGCTAACATTTCGGAACACCGAAATGTTATCCGCGGTGAAATTACCCACCGCAATGTCGCGCTTGCTATCCAGGTCGAGATAATCAATCACCAACCCCAGCGCGCCCGTATCCGAGGTCAAGGTCACTTTGCCGGCGGTGTCGAACGAGACCGTGCTGGGAGTGCTGGTGTTGCGAAACACAGTTGTGGTCGTGCCGTTCTGAGAACCGCGCGCTCCAAAGTTCGTGACGACCATATCTAATTTACCATCGCCATCCAAGTCGGCACATCCAACATTGCGCGGTCCCACATCCACAGCAAACGAGACCGGCGTGGCAAACGATGCCGTCATGCTCCCCGACGTGGTTGTGTTCCGCAAAACTGTTACCTGAGCTTGATTCTCTTCAGTCACCACTAGATCGGGTAAATTCCCGCCATCAATCTCGCAAATTGCAATCCCGTAAGGCGAAGCACTGCCGACAAGTGAAAAATTCTGGAACGCCGCGAAAGAGACCGCCGTTGCATCGGGAAAAGTCGCCAAGTTATTCAAAAATACCTGAACCGTTGTGCCATATTGTCCGCCCCAAGGATTCCAAAAATCACTAACGACGATATCCGGTTTGCTGTCACCATTGACATCGCCAATTGCGACACCCATCGGTCCATTGGAATCCACGCCGGTCGAAAAATCGGAACGCACAAACGACAGCGTCCCCGCGCTTGATGTATTGCGCAACACCGTAATCGTCTTGCCGTTACCATTGGCATCATAGTTCGTCGTGACAATATCCAATTTGCCATCACCGTTGACATCGCCAATCGCGAGTTCGTGGGGACCATTACCGGTTGTGAAATCTACTTTGGCGGCAAAGGTAATGATGGTTGGCACACTCGTCGTATTGGTGAACACGGAGACGGTTGTACCAATCGTACCATTGCTCCCATAGTTTGCCACCACCAAATCGGATTTGCCATCACCATCCACGTCGCCGGACACCACGCCGGTGGGACCGGGGCTTGAGGTCAAATCCACTTTGGGCGCAAAAGAATTTGAATCTATCGCCGCGAAGACAACTCCCACGCCTAGGACTAGGGTGCAAAAAAGCGCCACACTCCAAGCGACTCCGAAACGAGTCATTTTATTGTTGCGTTTTGTTTGTTTCATTTTTTCCTCCTACGAAATTAGCGTGCTTGTTAAACGTTCGGGATTATAACACATAATTGCCTCTCTTTGTAGAGAGGCAATTATGTGTTACTTTAACGCGGATCGCGCTGGGATGTCACCAACTCGGGCGAGGGAACCAACTCTTC
>CAZPIR010000679.1:0-1952 GCA_964586085.1 uncultured Anaerolineaceae bacterium
GCATTCGTCCGTATCGCACGATGGGGAATGTGATTGAGGGCGTGGTGATTACATTTGTGGACGTGACCGAGCGCAAGCATGCCGAGCTGGCTCTGCGCCAATCGGACGCCAGTTTTACCAAAACATTCCAAGCCGCGCCCGCCGCGTTGAGCGTGATCCAGGTGGCGACCGGGCGTTACACGCACGTCAACGACAAATTTCTCGCGTTGTTCGAGTACGCGCGTGAGCAGGTGCTGGGCAAAACGGTGGGCGAATTGGGACTGCACGCGACGCCGGACGCGAACGCCGCGCGTCTGTTGCGTGAGCACGATGGCGTGCGCGAATTTGAAACGACGATGCAGACGCAATCCGGCAAAATACTCCAGGTCTTGAATTCGGCGGTCGAGATCGAACTTGCCGGCGAACCACACATTTTGACCTTTACGCTGGACACCACCGCGCGCTAGAGCAGTTTCCAATTGGGTTTATGGTTTGCCTTGGAGAGACGTCGCACGGCAACGTCTCTCCTGTGCCGTCAATCGAATCGGAATTCGCTATAACGTCCGCGGTTTGCAAACTATCATCACACTCTACCGACGAATCCGGCAGAATTTTTGCCGGATTCGTTTTTTCCCTGGGTCGGCTCGGACCAGAAATCAAGTGGCGGAGAGTGCTCCGGTACCATAGACTTGCAAGAACATTTGGATTTATAATCTAGTGCTTTAACAATTTAATTTTGCGGGGCTGGGTAATATTTGGCAAAGACACGACGCGCATCGTCCTTGGTAAACTTCCAACGAATTTTCACTTGAGCATCGTTGCGCGGTTTTTCCCAGGCGACCAGCTCAGTACCCAGTGTGAACTCATTACCCAGACGGCGCTTCTTCAAACATTGCCGTTCCATCACACTCAACTCAATCTCTGCCATATTCAACCAAGAACCGTGCAAGGGCGTGTAGTGAAATTGCAGCCGATTGCCAATTCGGTCACCCTCGGCTTTGCCAAAGATTTCGAGCAAGGTCCTTTTCGTGTGCGTATTCAGATTATCCATGACCACGTCGATGATAGGCGCGTCGGGATATAAATGATCAACCAAGTAACGCATGGCTTTGCCCCAATCTTCTTTAGTTCGCCGCCGCGTCACCAGCGTATGTCGTTGTCCCGTTTTGGGTTCGAGCAAGAGGAATACATCCCGGGTGCCACAGCGCTCATATTCATAATCGACCCGCTTGGGATGCGCCGGTTCGACTGGGAGTGGTGGACGCACATCGGCATGCAATTCGACGGATTTTTCATCAAAATTGACCATCGGACGAGCGGGGGCGTAAGGTTGTGCATACACGTCCAACACGTGTTCCATTGCCGTGAGAAATTCAGCCGTGATTTCTGGGATGCACCAACTTTGGACTAACCAGGGCTTGAGTTTGTTTTTTTAAGCGTGAGCCGAACCGTTTCGGGCGAAAGCGTTTCGACTTGTTCGTCGTCCACCATCCGCTGGGTCAACAATTCGAGAGTACAATGTTCCTGACCACTCGGTGGCGCACTGCACGCCAACGCAATCAGATACGCTTCCTGTTGTGCATTCAGTGCTGGATCGCGACCTGGGCGTGGTTGGTCTTCCAACGCCGCCGTCAAGCCTGCGTTGAGATAGCGAATCCGTGTTCGGCGCACACTGTCTTCGCTACAGAAAAGCAGGTCAGCAATCGCTTGGTCTGTCTTGCCATCGTCACTATGCAAGAGCGTGTAAGCGCGTCGAATCTCATTGGCTTGGTGATAACCGGTGCTAACCAGTTTGACGAGTTGATTCCGTTCTTCGGGCTTGAGATGAATTTCGCGTTTGGACATAGCGTGAGCATATCTCAACCCCGCAAGATTTTCAAGTTACAACACTAGCGCGCCAAGTCAGGTTGGTGGCACCGCAACACTCGACCAAGCAGATGGCTTTCAAACCAGCGTAATTAAAAATGCCGCCG
>CAZPIR010000680.1:0-1932 GCA_964586085.1 uncultured Anaerolineaceae bacterium
AGGAACGCCATTCCATCCGTGTCGAATTTCACGCGCGAGAGCGTGCCGCGCACAACCATTTCGGTTTCGAGCGCGGTCGCCGTCGTCGCGAGCATTCGCAGGTTGCGACCATCATCGCCCAAACGTAACAAGGTCACGCGACCGGGTTTGAGCGCAAACCCAGCCGTCACACCCTTGCCCGCCGCGAAATGCGAGAACAAGTGCTTGGGTTGTTTCGGATCGGCGAGACCAACCGGCCCACAACCACCGTGCCACATCAAGCCCGTGTTCGATTCCTGGTCCACCGAAACGAAATCGGTGAGGAAAGGATGAATGCCGGTCAAGCGGCGCGCGATGAGCGTGGAGATTGTGCCCATAATGTCGCCTTCGCAACCGGTGTAGATGCCGCGATCATTCATAATCGAAACGACGCCACACCCGGCGATGCCGTACGCCTCGACCAAATCGCCCCAGCATTTCAACGTCATCGCGCCGAATTTATTATCGTTCGCAAATTCGGTGAGCGCGATGACGAGCGCGGCGAACAAATCGCCTTGGCGCGCGCTGATTTCGACAATGTCATCAAATTCCTTGATGATGTCTTGCGCCGCCGCGTGCGCGCGATCTTCGGCAACCGCTTTGGCTTTGGCGACGAGAATTTGCAAACCGACATCTACAACCTCGACGCCAGTCGCGCGGCGCAAATTGAGTTTGTCCACCGCGAGATCATCGAACCCCGGCGCGTGTCCGCCGATAAATGCAATGCGAAGCGATTTCAGGTCGCGCAAAATTCCGGCAACGCATGCATAGCGCGAGATTTGATCGAATGCTTTCGGATCATCGTGCGCAGTGTAGATTACCGTCGGGCGATGACCCAGTTTGTAGAGATTGCTCGCGTTCGTGTTTGCGCCGACAAGCGAGTTCAATCGCAACTTGCCGGTCTGTTCTTTCGGCTCTTGCCACGCCCAGAGCATCAACGGAATGTCCGCGAATGCTTGCGCGAGTTGCATCGCGAGTCCGCCGAGCGCGAACGTGCCGCTGATGATGACAAGCGCATCAACATTTTTTGCGCGCAGTTCCGCAATCGCGGCGTCCGCATCCGGCGCTTCGATGACGAGTTTTTCCATCGCGCACAATTCGATGCCGCCGAGTTGTCCCAGGTTTGCGCGCACCTGCGCGTACCATTGTTCCGCGAGCGGCGCTTCAAACGTGAGGCGCGCGAGGCAAACGACGCCGAGTTTTGTTGGTGAGGGATTTATGAAAGACATATTATTTCCAATCTGACGGAGGACGGATGACCAAAGACAGAACGCTCCGCGTCGGTCATCCATCCTTCGTCTTCCATCATTATTCGTACGGTGTCGCGTCCCAGCTGTCGCTGAAAATCTTCAAGCCCTTGGCAGTGTACGGATGATCGAACGAGTCCTTGTACACATCAAATCCTGCTGTCACAATGTCCGCGCCGGCAATCGCTGCTTCCGCGATCTGGCGACCGTTGCGCACGGCGGCAACGATGATCTCCGTTTCGTAACCATAATTGTCGTAAATCGTCACGACTTCTTCGATGAATTGCGAAACTTCTTCGCCGTTCGCTTCTTTCCAACCGATGAATGGCGACACGTACGCCGCGCCCATCCGCGCCGCTTGCAATGCTTGCGCCGGCGAAAAGACGAGTGTGAGATTGACGCGCACACCTTTTTCGCTCAACATCCAGCACGCTTTGAAACCGGCTTCGGTCGCCGGAATTTTGATCGCAAAATTCTTGGACATTGCCGCAAGTTTCAAACCATCTTCAACCATCGCTTCGGCGGTCGTGTGATGCGGATTCACTTCGACGGAAATGTGTTTGTCGGTGCCTTCAAACTCTTGGGCGAGTTCTTTGATGACAGTAATGAACGGCTTGCCGGAATTGCGCACGTGGCGCGGATTGCTCGTCACGCCATCAATGTTCCA
>CAZPIR010000681.1:0-1916 GCA_964586085.1 uncultured Anaerolineaceae bacterium
TTGCGTGCGACCATCGCACGGGTCGCTGACGAATCCCGCAAATGGAATCGCGCCGAGTCGCTTGAATTCTTCAGACGCGGCTTGTGCGAGCAAACCCACTTCCCAGTGTCCCGTGTGATAGCCGAGTGCGATGGGCGTGCCATCGGGTGCGCGAATGCCGCCCTGGGTGCTGAGAATCAAAAATTCTTGGCGACCGAGTTGGTTGGGCGTCCAACGGCAATTGTCCTGTTGGACCTTGGGCGTGAGTTTGGATTTCGTACAAACCTGGGTCGAAGGATTCAAAGTTAATCACGGGTAAACCACCTGAGCTACATTAAATTTTTTAACCGCAGAAACGCACAGAATTTTTTCTGTGCGTTTCTGCGGCTTGTTCAAGAATGACGATCGGCTAGTCTTTTTTCACAAAGCGCACGCGCCACACGGCTTGCGTTTCGTGCGTCGCGCGCACGCGCTCGTCGGTGCGCCAGCCGCAAATCCAGCCGATGCGGTCGCCGATGACGAGAACCGGAATGCGGTCGCGAATGAGCGCGGGAATTTTTTCGTTGATCATGAACTCATTGAGCATTTTCGATTTGCCCTTCATGCCCGCCGGTTGAAACCGATCACCGGGGCGACGCGTGCGAAGGTAAACCTCGCCTTGGCATTTTTCAAAATCGAGGAGCGCCGTCCAGTTGTCCACGACCTCGACTTCGTTAATCAATGTGGTTTCGACGTACCAAGCCGTGTTGGGTAAATCGAGTTTGCCCACCATAGGTAAATCGAGTTGCTCGACGTGTAGGAACGGAATGTCCGGCGGTTGCGCCTGTTTCGCTTTCGTGTCGCGAATCGCAAACTCGTTGTAACCGACGACGAGCATCAGGTTTTGCGGCAAGGTCGCTTCCGCGCCGGTGTCCTTGTCAATCGCAACGTGGCGTGCATTCTCAATGTGTGCCCACTCGACATCGCGCAGAGTGTGGCGCATTTCAAAAATCGCTTCGCGCAACGTGCCGCGTTGCAAGGGCGGCGGCAACATGCCCCACAAATCACGGTCGAACAAGATTGCGTCGTCGTGATGCGAGGCGACCTGGGTGTATGCCTCGCGCACCTCGGCTTGAATGTACGCGTAATCGTCGGCGGTTTGTTGCGCGGTGCGGAGCAAGACCTGGCGCAAATTGGGGTTGAACTGTTCAAGGTACGGCAAGGCTTCGTGGCGCAAACGATTCCGAAAAATGGTCGTGTCGAAATTCGATTCGTCTGTGCGCGGCGCGAGAAAATGTTGTTGACAGTACTCTTCGATTTCCGCGCGCGACACATCGAGCAGTGGGCGCACGATGCGAAGTGGATAACCCGGCGTGCGATATTCGAAATTGGAATCGGCAAGCTCGATCCAGTACGGCATCCCGCGTAAACCCATCAAGCCCGCGCCGCGCAAAATGCGCATCAGGATTGTTTCGACCTGGTCGTCCGAGTTGTGCGCAACGGCGATGACATGCGCCGCCGCCGATTGCGCGACGCGCGCGAGGAACGCATAACGCGACACGCGCGCGGCTTCTTCGATGGACATGCGACGTTCTTCGGCGATGTGCATCACATCGCCAGACTCGATGGTCGCCGGAATGCGCCACTCACGTGCGAGTTGTTCGACGAATGCCGCGTCTGCATCCGCCTCTGCACCGCGCAACATGTGATTGAAATGCGCGACGCGTAAATTCAACTTCATCTCGCCGCGCAGAGCGCGCAAGCAATCGAGCAGGGTCAACGAGTCCGCGCCGCCGGACACGCCGACGACGACGGTATCGCCGATTTTGATTAGATTTTGTTGCGTGATGGTTGTGCGAACAGTGTCGAGGATGGTCATGGGTTAAGGTTAGAGAGTTTCAGGTTTCAGGTTGCGTGTTTCAACCTGAAACCGGAAACCTTAAACTTGCAATGCTTCT
>CAZPIR010000682.1:0-1912 GCA_964586085.1 uncultured Anaerolineaceae bacterium
ATGGCGCGAAAGACAAACCGGGCAAGCACGAAAGCATCATCGGCACGGATAATCTCGACAAAGTGATTGATATTGACCAGTCGCCGATTGGTCGCACGCCGCGCTCGAATCCGGCGACGTATGCCGGGCTGTTCACCGACATTCGCGATTTGTTTGCGACGACGAACGAAGCCAAAGCGCGCGGCTACAAAGCCGGCCGGTTCTCATTCAATGTCAAGGGCGGTCGTTGCGAAGCGTGCCAGGGCGACGGCATCATTCGCATCGAAATGCAATTTTTGCCGGACGTGTACGTGCCGTGCGAAATTTGTCACGGTAAACGGTACAATCGCGAAGCGTTGGAAATTTTATACAAGGGCAAAAACATTTCCGACGTGCTTGACATGACCGTCGAAGAAGCGCTCGCGTTCTTTGAAAACATTCCGTCCATTCGCAAGAAACTCGAAACTCTGCGCGATGTGGGATTGGGTTACATTCATCTCGGTCAACCGGCAACAACGCTCAGCGGCGGCGAAGCGCAACGCATCAAGTTGTCGAAAGAATTGTCGCGGCGCGCGACCGGGCGCACGCTCTACATTCTCGACGAACCAACCGTTGGCTTGCACATGGCGGACGTGGAAAAATTACTCGAAGTGTTGAATCGGCTCGTGGACACCGGCAACACCGTCGTCGTGATCGAACACAACCTCGATGTCATCAAAACAGCGGACTGGTTGATTGACCTGGGTCCTGAAGGCGGCGATGGCGGCGGGCGCATCCTCGCCGAAGGCACGCCCGAAGACATTGCCAAAATCAAACAGTCGTACACCGGACAATTTCTCAAACCGATCCTGAAATAGCGTTGACCGCGAAACGATTCATGAACACGCATTCGCTTGCCTGGTGGCAAACCGGCATCGTCTATCAAATCTATCCGCGCTCGTTCCAGGACAGCAACGACGATAGCGTCGGCGATTTGCCGGGCATCATTCAACGTCTCGATTATCTCGCTCAACTCGACCTCGCACCGAATCAAGGGCTGGTGTTGCAAATCAGGTGACTCGTGTAATATGTCTATTTGAATCATACGACGAGAGTTTGACACCCATATTCATTCCCATTACAATCTGCCGCACTTGAAAGGAATTTATTTTTGCCATCCGTCAACACGCGCGCGAACGCCATCCTGGAATCGTTTGCTTCCGCCATCAAACCGAACAGTTCGATTCTTGACATCGGCGCCGGCAAAGGCTTGCTCGCCGAAGCGATGACACAGCGATTGAACGCGCGCGTGACGATGGTGGATGTCGCAAAATACAATCAGAGCACGTTGCCCTTGACCGTGTGCGACAGCCGCCGACTCGCGTTCGCGGAAAATAGTTTTGATTACGCGATCCTCAGTTTTGTGTTGCATCATTGTCCGCAACCGGAAACCATGTTGCGCGAAGCATTGCGTGTCGCGCGTGAGGTCGTCGTGATCGAAAACGATGTGCGTGGCACATTGCGCGGCTGGCTCACGCAAGCGATTGACTCGTGGCCTGCGATTCAGTACGGCACACCGCCGTGCTATTTCACGAAATCGCGTGATGCTTGGCTCGTGTGGTTCGCGCAATTCCCGGTCGAAGCAAAGGTGTTGAGCGAATTTAGTTTAGAACACGGGTTTTTCCGGAACGTGACGATAATGCTAACGAAGGACGAATGACCAAAGACGAAAGCAATTATTTTCATCTTCCGCCGTCAATAGAAAGTTGATCGCATGAAATATCATATCTGGACCATTGGTTGTCAAATGAATGAAGCGGATTCGCAACGCGTCGCGTCCGAGTTGGAGAAACTCGGTTATCATGCGGTACGCGATGCCGAGTCTGCGGATGTCATCGTTTTGAATACGTGCGTCGTCCGCCAAAGCGCGGAGGACAAGGCATATAATCGTTTG
>CAZPIR010000683.1:0-1907 GCA_964586085.1 uncultured Anaerolineaceae bacterium
AGGTTGCCTCAGCGTACGTGTTCGGTGTGAATGGATTCGGCGTGTTGTTGCCGCAAATCATCGCCGGCATTCTTTCGGTCGCGCTAATTTATTATCTCGTGCGAAAAAAATTTGGCGCGCTCGCGGGACTCGTCGCCGGACTCGCACTTGCAATCACACCGGTCACCGTTGCGACGGATCGCAACAACACGATGGACAGCACGTTGATCTTGGTCCTCTTGCTCGCGACCTGGGCGTTCATCGTCGCAGTCGAACGCGGACAAGCGCGTTATCTCATCCTGGGTTCGATTTTGGTTGGCATTGGTTTCAACATCAAAATGCTTCAAGCGTATCTGCCCGTGCCGGCATTCATCGCCTTCTATTTCCTGGGTTCACCCGAACACGTGTGGCGCAAATTTGCCAACCTCGCCCTCGCCGGCGTTATGCTACTCGCTGTTTCGTTTTCGTGGGCAATCGCCGTTGACCTTACGCCTGCCGACCAGCGACCCTTTGTTGGAAGCAGTGGCAACAATTCGGTGATGAGTTTGATCACCGGCTACAACGGCACGCAACGATTATTGGGCATGGGTGGGCGCGGAAATTTGTTGGCGACCTTGTTTGGCGGCAATCAAAATTCCGGCAGATCGGTGGACGCACCTGGACAACCGCCACAAGGATTTCAGACACAACCCGATAGACAACCATCCCAAACATTTCAACAACGCGATGATCGTCAACCACCGCAGGGATTTCAGCCACCACAAGGGAGGAATGTGCCGCAAGGCGCGCCTCCCGATGATGGACCTGGTGGGGGCGGCGGAATGTTCAACACCGGGCAACCAGGTGCGGCGCGTTTGTTCAACACACCGTTGAGCAAAGAAACAAGTTGGCTGTTGCCTTTTGGCTTGTTTAGCATGGTCTTGCTAATTTTTCGCTCGCGTTTGCAATGGGCATTATCAACTAGACATCAAGCCGTTGTGTTGTGGGGTGGCTGGCTCGTGACCGCCGGAATCTTTTTCAGCGTCGCCGGATTTTTTCACGAGTACTATCTCGTGATGCTCGCGCCGGCACTCGCCGCGCTCGTCGGCATCGGCGTCGCCGAGTTGTGGCAAATGCGCGAAAAACATGCGTGGCTCGCGCTGGGTTTGTTCATCGTCGCATCACTCGCCACACTGTACGTGCAATTCACAACCGCGAACGCGTACGTGAAAAATGCGTGGTGGTGGTCAATCGTCGTCGCCCTGAGTCTCGCCGGCATTGTGATGTGGATTCCTGGATTGACACGTCGCTTTAAATTTATTGCGCCGATTGGCTTGGCGTGTTTGCTCGGCGCGTTGATGTTGACACCGGGAATCTGGTCAGGGCTGACCGTTTTCAACGCGAGCGGCAATCAATCCCTGCCCGCCGCGTACGATGGGCGCTCGTCGGGTCCGGCAAATCGCGGCGGCACACAAACAAATCATGCCTTGCTCAATTTTTTGCAAACAAACACTCAGGACATCAAGTACTTGGTTGCCGTGCCCAGTTCGATGCAAGGGGCGGACTATGTGCTCGCGACTGGACGCCCGGTGCTCTATCTCGGTGGATTCAACGGGCAGGATCGCGTGGTCACAACAGATAAACTCGCGCAAATGGTGGCGAATAACGAATTGCGTTACATCTACTATGATGTGCGCGGTGGCGGCGGACCGAACGGAGGTCAATCTGATATTGCAAATTGGGTCGCGCAATCATGCGCACTCGTTGGCTATGACACAACCGCATCGAATTTCGGTGCGCCCGATGGCACGCCGAACACGAACAACAACGACCGGGCGAATGGAATGCAAGTCACGCTTTACGATTGTAAAGCCAAGTAAGGAATGCTTACTCAAACATTCCCAGGCTCATCAAAATGAACAGATCAATTCTCGTTGCCGAATCCGATA
>CAZPIR010000684.1:0-1448 GCA_964586085.1 uncultured Anaerolineaceae bacterium
CAAACAGTTTTCTTGGTGGTGAAATCAATGTAGAGCGTGGCGCGCAGTAACACCGGCACCGTACACGATTCGGCAATAATCGGGATGATGCGCGGCTTGCCGTGCGTGCGCTCCAACGTGATCGCCGAATTGATTTCCAACTCCGACCAACGCGAGGCAAGCGCGGCAGGCGAAAGCATCGGCACGTAGACATCGCATTCTTCCAAACCCTTGGCGATGCGCGCGGGAATGCTATCGCCCGGCTGAATCGTATACGCGTCAAAAAAACCATCCAAACCATTTACGCGCAAATCGTCGCACAAGCGTTTGGCAAACTCAATGTCTTTCCAAGAATGTGTGATAAAAAATTTCGGCGGCATCGTTGCAACCCCAACCCAAAAATGTCGTTCGTCCGTGTCGCGCAGTTGCGGCTATTGTACTCGGATTCAGGTCTGGCGACAAACCACCCGCTTGCCCCCTCGTTTTTGCAGGGCAGAACTTGCGCGTGATATTAAAACCAAGACCCGCAAGGTTTAACAACCTTGCGGGTCTTGATTCACGTCGTCGTTTCCGGCGGCTCGCGCAAAAAGTACAGTTCGCCGGCGGCGTCCACCAGTTTTTCGGACATGCTCGGCGTGGTGTGACGAAAACGCGCAATGTCCACCAGCGCATCGAGAATGTCGCGCGGATGTGAGCCGCGCGGCTCGCGCTTGGGCTTGAGATAGTACTCGGCGACAAGATGTTGGAAACTTGCCTCAGAGTACGTGATCTGCCGTTTGCCGGCTTCGCGTTGGAAAATTTCGCGGAACTGATCCCAGGTCGGATCGGTCACATGAATCTTGGAACGAATCCGCCGCAAAAACGATTCGTCAATCAAATCGGCAGGATTGAGGTTGGTCGCAAAAATGACAAACACATCGAACGGCACGGGAAACTTGTGCCCCGTCATCAATCTGAGATAGTCCACCCGTTTTTCCAGCGGCACGATCCAACGATTGAGAATTTCGCGCGGCGACACCGTTTGCCGACCCAGGTCGTCGAGCAAAAACACGCCGCCATTCGCTTTTAATTGTTGCGGCGCTTCGTACGCTTTCAAATTGTCGTCCAGAATCAAATCGAGATTCTGCAACGTCAATTCGCCGCCGCCCACAATCAACGGACGCCGAACCAACACCCAGCGTTCATCGTGGCGTTGCCCCATCAACGACGCCGACACCACATCGTCATACGCGGCGGGCGCGCGATCAATCCGGTTCAGTAAACTTTTTTGATTTGTCGGCGCCAGGTCTTGCGCCGGCTGGAGAGTCACAAGCCGATGGCGCAACGGGTCAAAAACCTTGATGACCTGCCCTTGCACGTTGAGCGCGTACGGAACCCAGATCGCGCCGGGCAACAACGTGCCCAGACTCAAACCAATCGAAGTTTTGCCGTTGCCGGTTTTGCCAAATAAAAAAACTGAGCGCGCGCCA
>CAZPIR010000684.1:1458-1886 GCA_964586085.1 uncultured Anaerolineaceae bacterium
GCGATGTATTCCGTCCAGCTCTCACCTGCGCGCAGCACATACCCGGCAATATCCGGGCTGAGCACCGGTGGCCAGGTGCAGCGCAGCCACGCGCCTTCCACCGCCGCGGTCAGGCTGTCCGGTAACGGCGGCGGCGCAGAAAAATCCACACTCAACCAGGGCGAAAACGGCCCCTGCGCGCCATTCACCGCCGCGCCCAGTTGATCAATCAGCGTGTCGCTCAACACGAGATGCCCGAGCGAATGCTTGAGCGCAGTCGGCGTAATCGTCTTGCGCGCGCCCGATTGCGCGTTGACCATTTTGGCGTACGCGTCGAGACTGACCGGCGCGGGTCCCACGTACTGAGTGACCTGCATCAAATCGTGGACATACGTCACGCCTAAACGCGACACTGTGTACTGCCGCGAGGATTCCACCAGCCCTTCCGA
>CAZPIR010000685.1:0-1874 GCA_964586085.1 uncultured Anaerolineaceae bacterium
GAAATGTCCGTGTTGAGCGCGGGGTCGGCATTTTTTTCGATGCGCCCACCCACGTTCAACTGCACGCCGCTTGCGGCAATCGTCAGCATCACAACGAACAACAAGCCTACATGCGATGCAACGCGCGTGAGCAAAGGCATATCCTCGACCACATCCAAGACAAACTCGCGCGCCTGCATCCAAATCGGCGCGAGCCAAATGCGAAGACGTGCGCCCAACGAAAACCGGTATTCAGGCATTCTAGAACGTATCCTTGTTGAGCGTCATCAAAAATTCCTTATTGGTCTTGGTCTTGCTCAGCCGCGCAATCACCGGCTCGATGGCGTCTGCACCGCCGCCCATCATGTCCATCATGCGGCGCAACGTCCACACACGTTGCAACAAATCATCCTCGATCAACAATTCTTCGCGGCGGGTGCTCGAACGTTCGGCGTCCAACGAGGGGAAGATGCGGCGTTCGGACAGTTTACGGTTCAGGTGCATTTCACTGTTGCCCGTGCCCTTGAACTCTTCGTAAATCAAATCGTCCATGCGACTACCCGTATCCACCAAGCAAGTTGCGATAATCGTGAGCGAGCCGCCCTCTTCGAGATTACGCGCCGCGCCAAAAAAACGTTTTGGCGGATAGAGCGCGGCCGGATCGAAACCACCAGTCAAGGTGCGCCCACTCGGCGGCACGACCAAGTTGTACGCGCGTGCCAAACGCGTGATCGAGTCGAGCATCACGACAACATCCTTGCCACCTTCTGTCAAACGCTTGGCACGTTCGAGCGCCATTTCGGCGACACGCGTTTGATTTTCGACAACATCATCGAACGTGGACGAAAACACTTCGGCTTCAACCGAACGATCCATATCCGTCACTTCTTCGGGGCGCTCGCCAATCAACACAACCATCAAGTGTGCGGTCGGATAATTTTCGCTGATGCCATTGGCGATTTGTTTAAGGATTGTGGTTTTGCCGGCTTTGGGCGGCGACACAATCAAGCCGCGTTGTCCACGCCCAATCGGCGAAATCATATCAATCAAACGCGTGGCGAGAATATTGGATTTCGTTTCGAGTTTATATTGCTGATTCGGAAAAATCGGGGTGAGCTTGTCAAAATCGGGGCGAGCTTTGGCGGCTTCGGGATCGAGACCATTCACGGCTTCAACGCGCAAGAGACCAAAATATTTTTCCGTGTCCTTGGGCGGACGCACCTGCCCGATCACCATATCGCCAGTGCGTAAACCAAAACGCCGAATCTGGGATTGCGAAACGTACACATCTTCGGGACCCGGCAGTAAATGATCGGAACGCAAAAAGCCAATGCCATCTTCGACGATTTGCAAAACGCCGCCGCCGAAAATTAAACCATCGCGTTCGGCTTTGGCGCGCAGTAAACGGAAAATCAAATCCGTTTTCTTGTAACGCGAATAGCCGCTGATACTTTGCTCTTTCGCGATCTCGCGCAACTCGGCGAGCGTTTTTGGTTCTAGGGCTGCATAATCGAGGTTTTCTGCCACGCGGAACTCCATGAGGAAAAGAAACATCAACCGATGATTAATCGGTTTGAGTAAAGGTTCGAGTTAATCCACTCTGCCAATTGCATACTAGGTGCAGGGAAAAATCAGAATCGTTCAAGGTGAGGTAAAATGTTGAGAGGTCGTGTCGTTGGAGATGCTCTCTAAACTGGACAAATTATAGCATTTTTCAAAACAAGCGTCAAATCGAATTCGCGGGTCACGCCATCATTGCGTATCTTTTGACACGCCCCTTGCGGTGTGGTATTATCCTGCCGCAAATTGAGGTTGCCTACATGCCCAGAAAACGTATTGCAAAACAAAATCCAGTTGATCTTACCAATGTAAATGCAAGAGTGCTTCGTCTGTCT
>CAZPIR010000686.1:0-1870 GCA_964586085.1 uncultured Anaerolineaceae bacterium
GGTGCAGATGCTCGAATTGATATAAAAGCCAAGATGCTTGCCCATGATTTATGCCTCCTTCTTGAACACGATGCGCTGAGGCCATTTGGCATCGGGTAGCAAGGGCTTGTCATATTTTTCAACCTGGACGATGATTGTGTTGTACGGTTGCGTGCCTTGCCCGGTAGGATTCTTGCTCATCAGCGTATTGGTGCAACCGGCTTTGTCAATGCCCGTGGCTTCATCCACCTCTGCCCACGCGCCTTCACCCAAGGTCGTCACACCGGGCATCATGCGATCCGTCACAAAGGCGGGTCGAATCACCACACCATGCGGACTCGTTACTTTGACAATGTCGCCGTTTTTGATGCCACGCTCTTCCGCGTCCAATGTGTTGATCATGAATTCTTGCGGGAACGCTTCGCGCAACCAGGTCACATTATCAAGCGTCGAGTGCGAGCGACGCATATAGTGAATCGTGTACAGTTGCAAAGGATACTTGCCCTTGACCTGATTCTTCCAATCCGCGAACGTTGCTTCGACACCTTCGACCGGCGGATTGTACTGCGGCGTCGCCGGCAGTTTGTTCCAACCGTACGAACCAATCACACTCGAAAGCGCCTGACAATGAATTTCGAGCTTGCCGCTCGTCGTCTTGAGCGGACTCTTTTCCGGGTCTTTGCGGAACGCGGCTTTGGCGATGAATCCGAATTTATCGCCGGGCGCGCGCGGCAGTTGATAGATGCCCTTGTCCTTGTATTCTTTGAGCGAGAGGCGACCGGTTTGTGGTTTGCCGGTCACGCCCCATTCGGCAATGTCAGCCTCGGTGATCGTGACGAGCGGTTCATAACCCGAGCCATCGGCTTTCATCACAGACGAACCGGCAACCGCGTTGAACACTTGTTGCTTTGCCGAAAGCGGATACAGTTTTTTCTCGTCCAAGCCCAGGCGTTTAGCCAGTTCCTTTTCAATCCACTCGTCGTCTTTGGATTCGTACATTGGCTCGACAACCTGGCTCCAGTAAATGAGCATTTCTTGATTGCCGGAAAGCAAGCCGCCTTCGCGTTCCCAAAGTGTCGTCACCGGAAGCACGACATCCGAATATTTTGCATTGGTCGTCAAGTAACTACATGAAGAAACGACAAACTCGACCTTGCGATGCGCTTCGACGCCGCGATTAAAGAACGGAGCTTGATTCAGCGAAACGCCTTGACCCAGGTGCGAAATCAATTTGATGTCGCAGTCTTGTTTGCCGCGCACCGTTGCGGTGTATTTGCCGGTGACAATCGCATCCCAGGCTTCATCCCACACAAAACCGTACCAATCCGTCTTGGCTGGGTCGGGACCGGGGAAGGTGGGTTGATTGAACAGCGGATTGGGCGTGGCGGGCACACCCGCACTGCCACCGCGCACGAGCGCGGGACCACCAAAGCTCTCACGGTTGTGGCGACTGTCGCCGACCATCGCGCCGGGCAAACCGACATTGCCGGTCATCCAGCCAACGGTCAAAAAGACCTGGGCAAATTGTTCGCCGAGGTAGGTGCGCGCCGCCGCGCAAGAGCTGAGGAACGTCATCGGTTTCGTCGTCGCGATTTCTTGCGCGAACGAGCGAATCACTTTGGGATCCGTGCCGCAGATTTGCGATGCCCATTCCGGCGTTTTCGGCGTGCCGTCGTACGTGCCGAGCACGTAATCCTTGAAATTTTCTTTTGGATCCGCGCCCTTGGGCATGTGTTCTTTGTCGAACCCGACGGTGTACTTGTCGAGGAACGCTTGGTCTTGGAGATTGTTGGTGATCATGTGGTACGCCATGCCGAGGAGCAATGCGCCATCGGTGGAAGGTCGCACCGGAATCCATTGATCGCCCAACACCATCGCCGAGTCGTTAAAA
>CAZPIR010000687.1:0-1853 GCA_964586085.1 uncultured Anaerolineaceae bacterium
AACAATTTGACGATTTGCTTCCACCAAATTTCACGTGGATCGAATCGGGCGACCTGCGGTTCAATCATCAAGCCGATGTTGAAACCGAGCATCGCGCCGAGCGAGACAGCCGATTCAGCATTCAGCATGAGCGCGGCGAGAAAAAGAGGCCAGCCAATCGCCATCACCCACAACATCGCGCGTGGACGCGATGCAATGCGTTCGACGACGCGCGCGCGCACGACGATGAGGAGAATGAGCGAGCCGATGATGATGCTCGCGAGCACGTCGGTGAGGTAATGCGCGCCGAGGTACACCCGCGCCGAACCAATCATCAACACGGCGACGATTGCCCAAATCCACATCACGCGCTTGCGCAGCTGTATTGCGAGATACCCCCACAAGATCAACACGTCCATCGTGCCCGCACTCGGAAAACTGGAATCGGGTTGATGGTCGAGATCGCGCACGCGTTTGTCGAGATCGTACGGGCGGATTTCGCCGGTGATATGTTTGAGGTAACGCGCGAGAAATTCAGTTGAGGAAAATAAAATCAAGAGCGAGGCGCCGATGCGTTTGTCCACACACCACCACACAATCGGCAAAATGAGCAACATGAGTTCTTCGGCTTGCAAAATGTTGAACGTGTTGAATACCGCATCGAGCGCGGGATTCAACGATTGAAACCATACGGTGAATGCAACTTGGGCGTAAAGTAGTTCTGTCATCAATGTTCCAATTCTCAATGAGCCAATGCTCCAAACAATTGGGTTGATTGGTCATTGGCTCATTGTTTTTTGCTTTTTACTTTTGACTTGAGACTTTTAACTTCGTTCAACAACTCTTCCGCATTCTTGCGCGTCGTCGCGGTTTCGGTGCCGAGCATCTGCGCGATTTCATCCACGCGCTCTTTCTCTTCGAGCGGACGAACCTGGGTCACCGTCCGGTCACCGACCACTTCTTTCCGAATTTTGAAATGCGCGTCGCCGTACGCGGCGATTTGCGGCAAGTGCGTGATGCACAAGACCTGGTGTTGCGGCACGCCATCCGTTTTCTGCGCACTCGGCGTGAGTGCCCACAACTTGTTGCCGACGATGCCGCCCGTACGTCCGCCAATGCCTTGATCAATTTCGTCAAAGATCAAAGTCGGTGTGTTGTCGGCAACGGCGAGCACGGATTTCATCGCAAGCATCAAACGCGAGGTCTCGCCGCCCGACGCGATTTTCGCGAGCGGCTTGAGCGGCTCGCCCGGATTCGGCGCGACCATGAACTCGGCGCGATCAATGCCGGTCGCATCGAACGCAACTCGCTTGCCATCTTCCTCAACTCCATTCGCATCTTCGGCGCGTTCGAGCGCGACGCCGAATTTCGCTTTCGCCATGCCCAGGTCTTGGAGTTGCGCTTCGATCTCGCGTGACAAACGTTCGCCGGCGTCGCGGCGCGCGCGCGACAACTCGATGCCTCGCGCGGCGATTTGTTTGAGCAGTTGCGCTTCCTGGTCTTTTAACTCGGCGATGCGTTCTTCGCTGTGCGAAATCGTCGCGAGTTCCGCCGCGGCTTTTTCGCCGTACTGGATGATCTCGGCAATCGTTTCGCCGTACTTGCGCTTGAGCCGGAAAATCAAATCGAGTCGTTCATCAATTTGCGCCAGCCGACCTGGGTCGTGATCCACATTGTCGCGGTACGCGTGAAGCGAACGCGCGAGGTCATCGGCTTGTGCGGCAACGCCCTCGGCTTGCTCGCGCAAATTTTTTACGGACGGGTCGTACTTTTCGAGACCCGTGACCGCTTGCAATGCCAGCGCGAACAAATCAATCGCGCCCTTTTCATCTTCGCCTTCGCCGTACAACGCATGATACGCGTGATCGGCAAGG
>CAZPIR010000688.1:0-1832 GCA_964586085.1 uncultured Anaerolineaceae bacterium
TCCTGCTCGCGATGGATCGGTTTACGCAAGGCGAGTACTATGTGCTGTTGTTGTTCTCGGTCAGCGGCATGATTTTGATGGCGACTGCGACCGATTTGGTTGTGATGTTTCTCGCGCTCGAACTGGTGTCTTTGCCGCTCTACTTGCTCGCCGCGTTCAAACGTGAAGATAAAAATTCGCTCGAAGCCGGCATGAAATACTTTTTGCTCGGCGCATTCTCGTCCGCGTTTTTCCTCTACGGCATTGCGTTAGTTTACGGCGCGACCGGTTCGACGAACCTCGCGCAGATTGCCAAGAGTAGTGTGAGCGAACTGATGTTGCTCGGCACCGGTTTGATTCTCGTCGGCTTTGCGTTCAAGGTCGCGCTTGTGCCGTTCCACTGGTGGACGCCGGATGTGTACGAAGGCGCGCCAACTCCGGTCACGGCGTTCATGAGTGTCGCGGTCAAAGCGGCGGCATTCGGCGCATTCTTCCGCGCGTTCCTCGTTGCGATGCCTATGCTTGCCGGTGAATGGCGCACGGTCCTCGCCGTGATTTCTGTGTTGACGATGACGCTCGGCAATGTGGCGGCTCTGGTTCAACCGAACATCAAGCGCATGTTGGCGTACTCGAGCATCGCGCACGCCGGCTATATTTTGATTGCGCTCGTCGCGATGGGTTCAAGTGGCATCACGTCTGCCTTGTTTTACTTGCTCGCGTACACGGTGACGAACCTGGGTGCGTTCGGCGCGGTCATCGCATTGAGCGAAGGCGACAAGGAACGTTTGCTCGTCAAAGATTTCGGCGGGGTTGCCAAGTCACAACCCTTTATCGCGGCGACGCTCGCGATTTTTATGCTGTCGCTCGCCGGCTTTCCGCCGTTCGGCGGTTTTGTTGGAAAGTTCCTGATTTTTGGCGCGGCAGTGCAAAATGGCTTTGCGTGGCTCGCAGTGATTGGCGTGCTCAACAGTTTGATCTCGGCATACTTTTATCTGCGCCCGGTCGTGGCGATGTACATGAACGACTACGCCGAAGGGTGGGACACGGTGCGTGTTCCGTCACTTGTGACGATTGCAATTATCATCGCGCTCGTGCTCGTGGTCGCGCTGGGTGTGTTCCCCTCGCCGGCTATTGCGTTTGCGAGTGGGATGTTTCGCTGAGTTTGACAAGACCGAAGACGGAGGACGGATGACCGTACACGGTTTTCCGTCCTTGTTTTTTGAGAGGCAGAGTTGGATCGTCTCGAATTGGAAAATGCGGTGCTCGATTTGGTGCGAACCTCGCACGATGTGCGCGATGTTCTGCTCGACCAAATGACGGCGATGCTCAAGGAAAATTTTCCGCATTACACCGGCGTGTACATTTATTTGCTCGAAGGCGAAATGCTTGTGCTGAACACCTTTCGCGGACGACCGACCGAGCACTCGCGCATTCCGCTTGGCGCGGGCATTTGCGGTCGCGCCGCGCGCATCAAGCAAACCGTGACGGTGGATGATGTGACCCAGGACTCGGCGTACATTGCGTGCTCGCTTGAAACGCGGAGCGAAATTGTTGTGCCCATTATGCTGGGCGCGCGAGTGTTCGGCGAAATTGATATTGATAGTGACGTGCCTATCGCTTTCAAAGCATCCGACCGCGAGTTTTTAGAGCGCGTGGCTGATTTGGTCGCCCAAAAATTTGACCAAAATGAACATCTTGCGATTTCAAAAAATGCTTGACAACGGCGCGCAACTTGTGGTAATATGGCGACGCTCTTGGGACAGTGATGAAAACGAATCAATATGTTTGAGTAAATAAATTCAGTCTTCACCCTGCGCGGCGTGAAGCATTTGGTTCACGCCGTTTTTCTTGCC
>CAZPIR010000689.1:0-1825 GCA_964586085.1 uncultured Anaerolineaceae bacterium
GCCAATTGAGCGACGCGCGCATATCGCGACAGCCATCGCGGAACACATCGGCAACGCGCATCCGTTGCCACACCGCAATACCTTCCGATTTTTTCATGAACGCGGCGTAACATTCATCTGCCGCGCGCGCGTAATCAGCATAATACGCTAAATCAAAATCGCGCGGCTCGATGGGTGTAATCGGCAAGGCTTGCGCGTCTTTGGTGTTGAAATCAAAAGTTTTTGGAGCCATAATTTTTTTAGGGGGGCGCAGTATGCTTCGCCCTTACCCACCCTACGAAATCCGTCCGTACTCGCGCGCCGCATCGCGGAACGCGACCAGGTTTTGCCACGGCGTCAACGGCGAAGTCGAGCAACTCGTCGCGAACATGAAATGCGATTTGTCGCCCATCGAATCGAACAGCTTGCGCGTGTAGTCGTGCAATTGCGGCTCGGCATCTTGTTCGAGTTCGAGGCGCGGCGCGTCCATACCACCGTTCACGATAAAGTTCTCGTACTGTGCCGCCGCGCGCACCTCGCCGAGCGCAATGTCGCCCATCGGCGGCGGCGTCACGCCTTCGAGCATGTCTACATGCGACGCGCCGACCTGCGGCAGAATCGCGCGATTGCGTCCGCACGCATGCACGACCAAAAATTTTCCACGCTGGTGCACAATGTCGGCGGCGCGACTGAAAAACGAATCGCAATAATCTTGATACAGGTACGGCGGATAAAATGCCGAATCGAGATTGTCGTGTGAAACTACCACTTGTATTTCCGGATCGTCCACGATTTTTTCGAGCAACGCAATCGCCTTGTCTTCGTGAATCTTGGCGAGTTCGCGCATTTCGTCCGGGTGTTCCATGATGAACACGGTTGCATTCGCCGGACCCGCAAGCCAATGCAAGCGTTTCAACGGCGATTCGGTAATGTTCGCCATCACCACGCCGTCATCGCCCGCGCTCTTTTTCCATTCGCGAAACATCGCCGGGTCGAACTCGTACTCGGTGGATTCGAGCATGTAGCGAATCGCGGAATATTCTTCCCAGTCTTTCCACCAATACTCGTCCTCGAAATCCGTGCCGGTTTCCGGCGTGAACGTCCACACGTGCGAGAGTGTGCCGTGCGGCGTCACGAATTTGCGACGACGTTGATTCGTGCCAGCGGGATAATGATTGAACGCGGTAACCGTCACGCGATCCCAGTTTTCACCGACGTACTCTTCGCTGAATTCGCCCGCCGCATATTTTTCACGCGTCGCCCACTGCGTGTCCCAGCGCGCAAAAATTTCGCCGCCGAGAAGACGTACCGCATCCAAGGGATGTTTGGCGTCCGCTAATTCCGGCGGAAGCGTGCCTTTGAGTTGGTGATAATAAAACCACAGATACAGATTCGGCGCAAACGGAACGAAATCCGTTTTTTCACCTTTCAACGCCGCAAGAATGCGTTCTCGACCGGTCATTTCAATTGCTCCAAAACGCCAACGGAATAAATCAACGCACGCGCCAAGTGGAACGGGTCTTTGACTGGCAATGCGATTGTGCCTTCGAGTGCCTTGCCCTGCCGATTCAAATTCTGAATCCACTCGCCGTACTGCGGAACGGGATAATGGCTGAACGAGTACTCGTGCACCCGCTCGAACCAATCGAGGCACCATTGCTCTTTCGAGATCGAGTATGCGAGCAAGAGCGCATAGAGCGACTCGGTGTGGGGCCACCAAATTTTCGTGTCCCACTTGTTTTCCCAGAACGAACCTTCGGCGTCACGTGCAAGAAACAATCCGCCGAACTCATTATCCCAGCCCAACTCCAAATGCCACTTGATTGTTTCGATGGCTTGCCGTACG
>CAZPIR010000690.1:0-1819 GCA_964586085.1 uncultured Anaerolineaceae bacterium
AATGACATATCAGCATCGGTCATTCCGAGCGAACTGAGGAATCGCGCAAACGATGTCGTGCGACGCTTTGCTTCGCTCAGCGTGACAATCAAACAAGGTATTAAGAATTTGAAGTTTAGACTATGGGGCAACCTAGACTTGCGCTAGATTGCCCCATGGGGTAGATTCCTGGTATCCCGACCAAGGAACTTACCCACATGCAGTTTAACACATTAAAACAATTTCGGCACGCGCTCTATCCCTGTTTTACGCGAGCGCAAGATGCGCTGTTTGAAACGTGTGATGCCTTGCTGACCGAGCCTGCCGCGCGCACCTATGCGGAACTCTCGTTATCACCACACTTTACACGCCGTTGGTCTAGTCTCTATGCCGCATTCAAAGATGGGCGTATTGATCGGGTCACCTTGCAACGCGTCGTGGCGCAATTTGCACCCCTGCCGAGTCCACGTGCTCGTCTGTTGCTGGGGCTGGATGCGACCGGGGTCGCCCGTCCTCAATCACCGACCGCCAAGGATCGCACGTATTTGTATGTGCACAACTTGCCGAAAGGTCACGCACCTGCCACCGCCGGGTGGAGTTTTTCGTCCTTGGTGGTGTTACCGGAGTCACCGAGCAGTTGGATGTATGTACTCGATAACCAACGCATTCCGAGTATGATCACGGCTGGGCAAATGGGCGCCGATCAATTAACGGCCGTGGTGCCGCATTTGCGCGAACGGCCCCTGCTCGTCGCAGATCGCCATTATGGGAGCGCCAAGTTTGTCGGGGCTACGGTAGCGATCGAGTGTGACCTGCTGTTGCGGATTCCTGGGAATCGGGTTTTCTACCGCCCCGCGCCGCGTCACCGCAAACACCAACGCGGTGCACCGAAGAAAGATGGCCCACCTTTCAAATGCAAGGACGCGCGCACTCATCGCAAACCCACTGCCACATGGCAAGGACTCGATGACCAAGGGCGTCGGCTCGAAGTGACCGCTTGGTCAGGCGTACATTACAAACAATGTCGCGCGGTGACGCTGACGGTGATTCGGGTAATTCGACAGGGTGCCAGCAACAAGAAACGCGATCCACGCGTCAGTTGGTTTATTTGGATTGGTCGCACGTTGATCCCGTTGAATCAGGTTTGGAAAACCTATCGCCGCCGCTACGGGCATGAACATGGTTTTCGTTACGATAAGCAAGACTTGCTGTGGCTAGAGCCACGTGTCCGAACCCCTGAACAGTTCCAACGCTGGACCGATGTGGTGGCAATGGGACGTAATCAACTGGTCCTGGCACGCGCGGAAGCCAAAGTGCAATGGCAACCCTGGGATGCTCGAGAGCGTCCTGTCACACCACGCCAAGTGCGGCGCAGCATGGGATCAATTCTGACCAAGTTGGGCACACCAGCGCAGTCGCCCCAACGGCGTGGAAAATCACCTGGACGCTCACGCGGAGCCAGGATCAAGCCTGCTCCGCGTTACAAAGTGGTTTACAAGGGCAAGCCAGACGCCAAAGTTACTCGAAAGTAGGGTGAATTTCGCCCTGGACACAATGCACTTGAACTTATCGAACTGTATCGCTCATCTAATGAGTGCACAGTCTTTTTAAGGTTCAAAAATTTAGTCTATACGTCAAATGATTGAGATTATCTGTATTTTTATCACGAGTCATTACAATAGAATATGTAACACCATCAGTGGTAGAAAAAACATTATCAAACCGGATAATTCCTTCTGGATATTCCGAGGAGTGAAATGGAAACTTTATACCAGTCAACAAGAAATGACTAAATCGAGTCATTCGATTGCCCCACTCAATTTCAAGACGTGTATTGCAT
>CAZPIR010000691.1:0-1802 GCA_964586085.1 uncultured Anaerolineaceae bacterium
TACACCCGATATTTTTGTCCAACTTTTTTTACAATGACAATATCATCGCTCAACACGGTACGATCCAACGAAAATGTTGTGACGGTCGTTTTGCCATTGCCCGATGGACCGAAAAACACAAAACCGCGTCCGTGCGAAATAATGCCCGCCGCGTGGAGCAAGAGCAAATTGTGTTCCACACTTTGCCAGGCATAAAGGACACGCAAAAAATTTTCAGGCAAACCGCCGGGACGCAGAACCAACTCGCCCTGCCCCAAAGCCAGGTCTACCCAGCCGCGTTCATGATACGATTCAAAATCAATGCGGTCACCATGACGTTGCGTGTGAATTTGCCAAGTGGATGACACATCAAGCGGAATATACGGGGGACCGGGTTCGACGATCAAGCGAACAGCCAATGCCTCAGCCAGAGGGGGAATACGGAATGCGCTATAACGTTCAGTCACAAATTGTTCTAGCGCGGCATCGCACTGATCCAGCACAAGGGTCGTAGGAATATCGGCGATGCTGATCGTTATGGAATTCATCGGGGCGGATTATATGGCAAGTATCCGGATATGTCAAAAGGGTAAATCACGTCATTCAAAATGTCATTGAAATTTGACCGGATTGGGGCACGCTGTGTTTTTGCACACGTTCGTTTTAGAGCAGTTTCCGATTGGGTGTATGGTTCGCCTGGTAGAGACGTTGCAGGACAACGTCTCTACCGTGCCGTAAATCGAATCAGAATTCGTTATGTAGCGCGCGCCCCTGATTTTTCCGCGATTGACTTGGCAAGCATTTATTGGTAGGATAACGCCCGCAGAAATTTTTCCGCAAAGGAACCGAGCCATGATTATTGTCGAACCCGCGTTCAAAATTCTCTACCCGCAAACCAAGTCCGAAGCGTTGGACGCCTTGCGCCGTGTCGAGTTGGCAGGACGCGTTTGCTATAAATCCGAAGACCGCGCGAACGAGGACAGCTATTATCGTTTCATCCAGATGCTGATGGGACGCGGACACTGGTCCGTCATCGAACACGCGACGATGACCGCGCACCTGGTCACGAATCGCGGCGTCACGCACGAACTTGTGCGGCATCGCGTGGCGTCGTTCTCGCAAGAGAGCACGCGCTATTGCAATTACAACAAGGGCAAATTTGGCGGCGAGATCACCGTCGTCAATCCCGGCGAATTGTCCGGCGAAAATTTAACAGCGTGGCGGCAAGGAATTGAAGCGGTCGAAAAGTCGTATATGCAAATGATTCAAGCCGGCGTTTCGCCGCAGATCGCGCGCGGCGTTTTGCCCAACGACCTCAAAGCCGAGATTGTCGTCACCGCGAATCTGCGCGAGTGGCATCACATTTTTACGATGCGTTGCGCGTCGAACGCCCACCCGCACATTCGCCACGTGATGAAACTCGGTCTCGCGCAAATGATCGAGTGGTACTCGCCGGTGTTCGACGACTTGCGCCATCTGTGCGAATTGGATAACGCGCTCGCCTAATTCAAGCACGCGGTGCGGCGTTTTCGCCATCGAATTTTTTCAATCCTCGGAGCATCATGGACGCTTTTTCTTATCTGTCCTACCTCACCTCGATTGTGTTCGGATTGGGCGTTACACGCGTGTTGACCGGTTATGGAAAAATTTTGCAAGCACGCGGACGCTATCGCTTGTACTGGGTGCACTTGATCTGGGCGCTCAACGTGATGCTGTACCTGGTGCTCAACTGGTGGATTTTGTTTCGCTGGAGCAAACAAACGCAGTGGAATTTTTTTCTCTTTTTGTTCAACCAAATAAATTCTCAACTTAATAAAAAAATT
>CAZPIR010000692.1:0-1800 GCA_964586085.1 uncultured Anaerolineaceae bacterium
GCTCTGCCGTTCGATGAACTAGTCGCCGAGTGGCTGGGCGATTTGTTCATCGGGCAAAGTTCGCAACGCTGGACGCTTGAACGCAACGAAAAACTTGCGGCGCTCGTCCTGGTGCGCGGACAACGGCTCGCGTCGCCGCATCGGCTCACGATCCAGGTTCATCCGCGTTTTCGCGGGCAAGTCGAAAATGAATTGGTCGCATTTGCGTTGGCGCAGTTGGCGAATTTTCCGGCGCGGCAGGTGCGCGCGGTTGCGGCAGATTCGCACGTTGAATTGATTGCCGCACTTGAACAACAGGGTTTCACATTTGCCAAAGGTCTGACCTTGATGGCGTTTTATTTTCAAGCGAATTGAATGAGGGGAACAGCACGATGGAACAATCCGATACGTTAGGCATTTTGAAACAACTCGAACGCGGCGAAATTACGAGCGAGCAAGCCGATGCGCGTTTGGATGCGCCGACGGTCGCACGCATGGATGAACCGCCGATGGATTTGGAACGCGCGCCGCGTTGGATGCGCCGACTGTGGATTTATTTTCTCGTGTCCGGCTTGGTCGGCGTGGGCATCGGCGCGTGGATCATTGTCGCCACGCGCACGAATGTGTTGTGGTTCTTGTGCGGCTTGCCGATCTTGTTGCTCGGCGCGCTGATTACCGGTCTCGCCGCGTCTGCCGATTCGATGCACTGGCTCTATGTGAACGTGGATGAATCAGGTCGCCGCCATAAACGCGTGCGCGTCGCCATCCCGTTTCCGTTCGGCTTGGTGCGCTTGGTGTTTGGCGTGGCGAAATTATTTGGACGCCATCCCAAAGCGCAAATGAAATTTCGCTCTGCGACCAAAAACATTCCACTCGATTGGGCGGACATAGATGCGTTTCTCGATGCGATTGAACGCGAGTTGCGCGAGCATCGCGGCGTGACGGTGGACGTGGATGACAAGGGCAGTCGCGTCCAGGTGTACATTGTATGAGGAGGATGTGTGTTTCAACTGAATGATTTGTTGATTGATAACAAGGTCGCGCGCGCGCATGTTGAGCAGGAATTATTTCGCGCACGCCTCGAACGAATGACGCGCGACGTGTCCGCCGAGCAACCGACCTGGATGGCGCACTTGTCCTGCTGTGTCGCGCTGAGCCTGGGGCGCGCGTTGATCGCACTCGGTCAACACTTGCAACGCTATGCGGCGCGTCGCACGACCGTATCACTCAAGGCGTAGGAATTGGATGGGAGGATAAAATGGCAACGGCTGAAGAACGAATGCAAATTTTGAAAATGATCGAAGCGAAACAAATCACGGCAGAAGACGGCGCAAAGTTGTTGGGCGCGCTCGGCGAAAAAGATCGCGGCGAATCCCGGGTCGCGTCGCCGTCGCCGGGAACATCGGGACGCTGGTTTCGCGTGCGTGTCACCGACCTTAAAACCGGTCGCCGCAAGGTCAACGTCAACATTCCGCTTGGCTTGGTGGATGTCGGTTTGAAGATGGGCGCGAAATTTGCGCCGGCGGGAGTTGAAGGTTTGGACGTGAACCAAATTATGGCGGCGCTCAAGAACGGCGGCGAAGGCAAGGTCGTGGACGTGGAGAACGAGGAAGACGGCGAGCACGTCGAAGTGTTCATCGAATAAGATGGCACATTGTCATTTCGCGCCATTTTGCGGCGAGAAATCTCGAAAGGGTGCGGATTTCTCCTGGCTAGGCTCGTCGAAATGACACGATCCATATTTGTACACAAAGGATTTTAGCGGAGGAATCAAATGGCACGACAAAATTTAGCGTGAATGAAAACGCGCAGGTTGATATT
>CAZPIR010000693.1:0-1795 GCA_964586085.1 uncultured Anaerolineaceae bacterium
CGCAACAATCGCAAAAAGCCGCGCAAGATATGAACGGCTTGGCAGAGCAACTCAAATCGGCAGTGGCAGTGTATCGAATGTAATTCGAGCGAGCGAGAGCGATTCCCGAATCGGCTGTGATTTGGGAATCGCTCTCCGTTTGTTGTTTTAGAAAATCGGTCAAGGTCAAGTCTATGCGTTTTAGGTATGAGGAGCAAAATGAAATCAGACGTTAACTTTTTGGCGCGGTTCAATTTTACGCGCACCTGGTCGCTGAATCTTAAATTTTCTTTTTTATTGGTTGGCGCGTGTGTGGTTTTGGGGCTGGTGCTGACAACGATCGGTTATTTTCAAGCGGCAGATGGATTGACCGCGCAAGGGCGGGCGACGTTGGCGGGCGATGCGTTGGTCGTGACGAGCATGGCAGATGCGTGGAACACGGCTCGGCTGGAAACTTTGCGGAGCATTGCGAATTTGCAACTGACGCAACGTTTTTTGGAATCGCCGGCAAGTGCGCGCGAGAGTATGCGCGAATCGCTGACGGACGCGTTGGTCAGCCAGAACAAAGGCATGCCCGATTCAGATTCAGTCGCGATCATGGATGCGACAGGTGCATTCATCGCCAGCAGTAACGCCAAAGATTTGGGCACGGCTTCGGCGCAACGCGATTATTTTCAGAATGGTATGCAGGGCAAGGATTTTATTACCGGTGTTTCGATTTCGACGATTACCAACGCGCCCTCGATTTTTCATGCGGTGCCGGTCAAGAACGCGCAAGGCAAAGTGATTGGCGTGGTGCGGTCACGTTCGGCGCTCGACTATGTGCAAAAAGTGGTGCAAGCGTCGAGCAATCGCGCGGGCAAAGGTGGCACCGGCATTTTAGTGGATCAAGATGGTTTGGTGATTGCGAACGCCGTGGATGCCAAATGGTTATTGCATCCCATCGTGACGCTGACACCCGAAGTCAATGCGGCGATGCTCAAGGATAAACGCTGGGGCAATGACAGCCAACCGGAACCGCTCGGACAAAATGATTTGGTGCACGCCCTGAATATCAAAGCGCAGACGGCGTTTGGGTGGCAACTCAATGGTGTTGTGTATCAGGCGGTTGCCTTGCCGATGCAAACGACACGCTGGAATTATGTCGCGGCATTACCCAACCAGGTGTTGCAAGCACCCGCTGACGATTTTCGCAACCTGGTCGGACTGGTTGGGCTGGGTCTGATTGTTGTGGTGGGCGCGATTGGTGCGATTGCCACGCGCACGATCACGCAACCGCTCAAGCAGGGTGTGGCGATGATGCAAGAGATGGAACGCGGGCATTTAGGCATGCGTCTCCACATGGATCGCCAGGATGAAATCGGCGCGCTCGCACGCGCGATGGACGCGTTCGCGGAAGATTTACAGAACGAGGTTGTTCGCACGCTTCAAAAAATTGCGGCGGGTGATTTGAGCACAGAGGTGATGCCCAAGGACGCGCAGGATGAAATTTCGCCCGCGCTCAAAGCCACAACCGAATCTCTGCGCGGTCTCGTCGCCGAATCCAAGAAACTGACGAACGCGGCGGTCGAAGGCAAGCTCGCCACGCGCGGTGAAGCGGCAAAATTCCAAGGCGGCTATCGCGAAATCGTCCAGGGCGTCAACGACTGCCTCGACGCCGTGATTGGTCCGCTGAACGTCGCGGCAGAATACGTAGATCGCATTGCCAAGGGTGACGTGCCGGCAAAGATCACCGACAAGTACAACGGCGATTTCAACGAGATCAAAAACAACCTGAATCAATGTATTGACGCGGTGAACCTGATGATCGCGGACG
>CAZPIR010000694.1:0-1784 GCA_964586085.1 uncultured Anaerolineaceae bacterium
CGCACGCCGATCTATTTGCCTATTTGTCGTTGTACGAAGGATTTGGTCTGCCGCCGCTCTAAGCGATGGCGTGTGGTGCGCCTGTGTTGGTTTCCAACACCTCCTCTTTGCCCGAAGTGGTCGGTGAGGCCGGTGTCCTTGTCGCACCGCGCGATGTGCCGACGATTGCGAGCGAAATGATACGGGTGTTGCGCGATTCCGATCTCCGCGCGGAGATGCGTGTGCGCGGTTTGGAGCGCGCACAATTATTTACGCCGCAAAAAATGATTGAGCAAACATTACAGGTTTATGATGAGGCAATTCGTGGTTGAAATTCTCGTTGTGGTCATCCGATGCGTATTGGCATAGATGTCACCGCGCTCCAGACCCAGTTATTTGGCGCGGGCAATTATATTGTCAATCTCACACAAACGCTCATTCGCCTTGATCCCGCGAATGATTATGTGATTTTTTCCAAATCCAAACAAATCGAATTGTTTGCCGGGCGTGGACATGCGCAGGTCGTGCGCGTAGATTTACCCACGCGTTATCATCGCATCGCCTGGGAGCAGACCGGTTTTGCCTGGCTCATTCGCCGGTATCGGCTCGACGTGGTGCATTCGCCGCACTATACGATGCCGATGTTCGCATCCTGTGCCAAAGTGGTCACGTTCCACGACATGACTTTTTTCCTGCATCCCGAGGCGCATCTTTTTTACAAGCTCATTTTCTTTCGTGGTATGATTCCAATTTCGGCGCGGTACGCGGATGCGCTGATTGCCATTTCGCAAAACACGCACAAGGATATTACTCGTTTGTTGCACATCAACGCGGAACGCCTGTTTACGATTCCGTACGGCGAAGAACAACAAGCCGCGTTGCGCAAGTACGATTTACCGGCGCAATTCATCTTGTATGTTGGAAACCTGGAGCCGCGCAAAAATTTACCACGTTTGTTACGTGCGTTCGCCAAATTGGTGCAACGTGGATTTCCCCACGCGCTCGTGTTGGCGGGAGCGCGCGGCTGGATGGACGAAGAAGTGTTTGCGACGTTGCGCGAACTAAATTTGGGTCATCGCGTTTTTTTGCCCGGCTACATTCCGCAAGCCGAACTGCCGGCATTGTATAGCGCGGCGAGTTTGTTTGTCTATGCTTCGCGGTACGAAGGATTCGGTTTGCCGGTGCTTGAAGCGATGGCGTGTGGTGCGCCGGTGATTACGTCGAATGTGGCGTCTATGCCGGAGATTGCCGGCGATGCAGGCGTACTCATTCAGCCCGATAACGAAGCCGAGTTGAGCGAGGCGATGGCGCGTGTGTTGAGCGACAATGACTTGCGCACGTTTCTGGTGCACCGAGGTTTGGAGCGTTCCAAAATTTTTTCCTGGGAACGCGCGGCGCAAGAAACGCTCGCGGTTTATGAACGCGCCGTGTGCGCGCGGTGATCCATCACGATAAAAAACGTCCCGACGATTATTTGGTCGTCGGGACGTTTTCGTTTGGTTCAGTTTTGGGTACGCCGATGAGTAACAGCGCAATCACGCCGAGTAGCACCGCAAACCACAACGTGCACAAACGCACGATCAAGGTCGCCGCGACCGCGCTCTCGCGTGCAACGGCGACGATTTGTTCGAGAAGTAACGCCATGCCGCCCTCGGTCGCGCCCAAGCCGCCCGGTGTCATCATCGCCGCGCCAAAGAGTGATGCCGCCGCGTAGATGAACGTGGCTTGCAGTAACAATAACGGGCTGGGTGTCAGTCCGATCCCTTGCAGAACAAAAAAGGCTGCGACGCATTCGGCAAACCAGG
>CAZPIR010000695.1:0-1783 GCA_964586085.1 uncultured Anaerolineaceae bacterium
CAGAATGCTGATTGCCGCGCCGAGCAAAATCGTCAGCGTGAGAAAGATACCGGCGTTGTCCGCGACAACCATGTTGCGGAACGCACTCGTGTTCACGCCCCACAAGCCCCACGCGACAATCGCCGCAATGCCCAAGCCGAGCAAGCTCAAGTAGCCGAGCAACCGTTTTTGGCCGGAGGTGGTGAACAACTCGCCGAGCAAAACCACAATCGCGGTGAGCACAACGACGAGCGCCGGAGCAATGATGCGAAAATTGAGTTCAGGAATTGTAATCGTCATAGGATTTTGACTTTATTTCAGCAAGCCGAGCAAATTGACCACACTGGGTTGCATCGGGTCAAGGAACATTTTCGGATACACGCCGATCCAGATGATGAACACGACGAGTGCGACGAGCAGAACAATTTCGCGCGCCGACAAATCTTTGAGTACTTTATTTTCGTCTTTCGTCACTGGACCATTCATCACGCGTTGGTACATCCACAACAAATAAATCGCCGAGAGCACCACACCGGTTGCGGCGAACGTCGCGTACCACACATTCGCTTGGAATGCGCCGACGAGAATCAGGAACTCGCCGATGAAACCGTTCAATCCCGGCAAGCCAACCGACGAGAACATCACGACCAGGAAGAACGCCGCATACACCGGCATGACCTTGGCAATGCCGCCGAACTCGGCAATCAAACGTGTGTGGCGTCGCTCGTACAACATACCGACAAGCAAGAACAATGCGCCGGTCGAAAGACCGTGACTGACCATTTGCAAAATGCCGCCACTGATACCTTGTTGATTCAGCGCGAACAAGCCGAGCATTACAAAGCCCAAGTGCGACACGCTGGAAAACGCGACCAGGGACTTGATATCTTTTTGCACGATGGACACGACCGCGCCGTAAACAATGCCGATGAGCGCGAGCACCATGATGTACGGCGCAAAACTTTTCGCGGCTTCCGGGAAAAGCGGCATATTGAAACGGATGAAACCGTACGTACCCATCTTCAACAACACGCCCGCGAGGATAACGCTACCCGCTGTCGGCGCTTCGACGTGCGCATCGGGCAACCAGGTGTGGAAGGGCCACATCGGCACTTTGATCGCGAATGCGAGTGCGAACGCGAGGAACAAAATCGGTTGCAAGCCAAGCGGCACCGGCGTTTTCAAAATCGCGTCGAGCGCGAATGTGAGTGTGCCGGTCGCGTCGCGGTGCGCGAACGCGAGCGCCAAAATCGCAACAAGCATCAAGGTCGAGCCGAACATCGTGAACAGGACAAACTTGATTGCCGCGTAAACGCGTCGCCCGTGTCCCCAGATGCCAATGAGCAAAGCCATTGGGATGAGTGTGATTTCCCAGAACACGTAAAACAGGAACAGGTCAAGCGAAACGAACACGCCGATAATCGCAGCTTCGAGAATCAGGAACAGGATGTGATACTCTTTGACGCGCTCGGTGATGCCGTTCCACGAGCCACCAATCGCAATGACCATCAAGAACGTGGTCAGCACAACGAGTAACAGACTCAGACCATCCACGCCGACATAGTACGAAATTCCAAGTTGCGGAATCCACGCGACACGTTCGACGAATTGCATGTCTGCGGTGTTGCGGAAACCCAGGAACAAACTCACACTGACGACAAACGCCACCAGCGTCGTCGCGAGCGCGACCCAGCGAAACGCCAGGTCCATACGGCGCGGCACGAACAACATAATCAACGCGCCGACGAGCGGAATAAGAATGAGAAGAGAAAGTAGGTTCATCGAAGTATCAACCACCCGATGA
>CAZPIR010000696.1:0-1782 GCA_964586085.1 uncultured Anaerolineaceae bacterium
TTTGCCCACGGGTTCAATCGCGGCGGCGGCGAGTTGCGGTTTCAAAATCGCCAGACCTTCTTTCATCGCGCGCGCGGCGATGAGCATTTCGGGCACATAGTACTCGCCGCATTCAAACAGATTGCCAACGTGCGCCATCGCCGGAATCATCCCTTGGTTGAGCACATCGGCAGGCGCGGCGCCTTCCGCCAACGCCTGCACAACGCTAGCTTTGGCTTGCGCGGCATTGCCCTCGGCGATGGCGGTGAAAAGTGTTTCAAACGTAGACATACGAGACCTCCGAAAAATTTTGATTATGCCTTGCTCTCGGCAGAATTACTTGGACGCGCCAACCGCCGCGGCGGTCGAATCGCGCACAATCAACGAACCTTCGATCTGGGTATACCCGCCCGGCGTAGTTTGTTCGGCGTGCCCTTGGCACAAGGTCTGCACCGCGAGTTTGCCAATTTGATACTTGGGAATCGCGACCGTCGTGAGCGGCGGATTGGTGTACGGAGCCATCGGAATATCGTCGAAACCAACCACCGAAATATCTTCGGGCACGCGCAGACCGGCGGCGCGCACCGCGTTCAACGCGCCAATCGCGACGAGATCGTTGTACGCGATGACGGCAGTCGGACGTTCGGCTTGGTCAATGTGCAACATATTGCTCATCGCTTGAAAACCGCCGGTGACATTCGGGAGCGAGGTCGGACAAAATTCCGGGCGCAAACTCAAACCCTGGGACGCGAGCGCAAGCTCGATGCCGCGCCGCCGCAGTTGCGATGTTTCGACGGTGCTGGGTCCGGCGAGGTACGCGATGCGCGTATGCCCCAGCGTCAACAGATGTTGCGTCACGCGAAGCAAGGCGTTCTCGTAATCAATGATGATGCACGGCACGTTCGTGCGTGCCACGCGACGATTGATGACGACGAGCGGCACGCCGCTCCGGTCGTAAAAATCGAGGAGCGAATCGCTGGCAAGTTGACCCGCACACAAAATCACGCCGCACAACGGCAGAGCCGACAAGGTTTGCAACATTATTTTTTCGTGCTCTTCGTTGGGCGTCGAGTTGACGACGACAGAAAACAAGTTGGCACGTTCGGCTTCGTCCTGCGCGCCCTGCACAATTTCATGAAAGTACGGATTGACCGTTTCGGTAATCAACAACGCAATCACGCCAATGTTGGGCACGTCCTTAGCGGCGAGCGCACGCAAATCACGGCGTTTGGCTTCATAGCCCAACGCTTCCGCCGCCGCGAGAACTTGGGCGCGCACATGGTCGCTCATCGGCATCTTGTTATTCAAGACGCGCGATACGGTAGAAGTTGAGACACCCGCACGATCCGCAATATCCGCCAGCGTGGCACGTTGACTCGGTTTGTTCATAGCCATTCCTTGGGCTGTCATTTGAAATCATTTGTGCGTGTTTGGATTATACTACAATCTCACCATTAATGCAATATATTGACAACAAAATGATAATAAAGTATAATCTTGCGTGAAATTTCAGTTATATTGCAAATTATTGCAGAAAAGTAAAGGAGGTGTCCCGAACGCGATTTATTTGAACATTCTTTCTTTACTCGAATTTGATTTTCCACACAAACCAATGGAGGTTATGATGTCAGCAAAGAATCTTACTCGTCGTGAATTTCTCAAGGCGTCCGCCGGCGCGGTCGGTTTAGCCGTCCTTGCCGGGTGCACCGCGCCCACCCCGCAAACAGTTGAAAAGGTCGTCGAAAAAGTTGTGACGGCAACACCCGCCGCCAAGCAAACCACGCTCACGTTTTTCAACTGGGC
>CAZPIR010000697.1:0-1782 GCA_964586085.1 uncultured Anaerolineaceae bacterium
GTGTCACACTCGCGACGCAAATTTCGCCGGAACGATGCAAGAACGTGAACCTGGGTTATCTCGATCCGAACACAATCAACCCGGAAGAATGGCGTGCGAGCAACAAGGCGTTCGTCGTGCCCAAAGCCGGCGAGATGTTGTATCGTTTGAAATGATAGAGGACGAACGACCGAGGATGAGGGATTCAGTCTTTTGTCCTCGGTCATCCGTCGTGAGAAATTATGAAACAATTACGATTCGGAATTATTGGCATCGGCAATATCGCGCCCGTTCATGCCAAGGCAATCAAATCTATTCCCGACGCCGAACTCGTCGCGGTTGCCGAGTGTGATTCGGAACGCGCACAAAAATTTGTCGCTGAGCACGGTTGCGGCTGTCACGAAGATTATCGCGAACTTATCGCGCGCCCAGACATTGATGTCGTCACGATTTGCACACCGCATCACTTGCACGCGCCGATGACGATTCAAGCGGCGCAAGCCGGCAAGCACGTCTTGTGCGAAAAGCCGATGGCGAAAAATGTCGCCGAGTGCGATGCGATGATCGAGGCGTGCGCTCAAGCGGGCGTCACGCTGGGTATCGTCTCGCAATCGCGCTTTGAAAAATTGTCGCGGCTCACCAAAGCATTGGTGGACGAAGGCAAGCTGGGTCGCTTGCTCTGGTCGAGTTCGAGCACGACCTGGTTTCGCTCGAAAGAATATTATGGCAACAGTTCGTGGCGCGGCACGTGGGCGCACGAGGGCGGCGGCGTGCTCATCAATCAAGCGATTCACTCGATTGATGCGATGCTGTGGATTGGCGGAATGCCGAAACGCATCTCGGCGCAAACGCGCACGCTCAATCACCCTATCGAGGTGGAAGACGTTGCGGTGGCGACGCTTGAATTTGCCGATGGTCACATTGGTTTGATTCAAGCGACGACGAACGCGTACCCCGGTTATCCGGAAAAATTGGAATTTTTCGGAACGAATGGAAGTGCGGTCTATCATAAAGGCGAAGCGCGTCTCGAATGGCATTTGATGGAGCCGCACGAAGATGGGCAAGACCAAGACCAGGTGAGCAGTGGCGCGGCCGCGCCGATGGACATTAACGCGTCCGGTCACATCGCCCAGTTCAACGAGTATGCCGATGCGATTCGCAATCATCGCGCCCCGTTTGTCGGTGGACGCGATGGGCGTAACAGCATCGCCGTGATCGAAGCCATCTATCGCTCCGCGCGCGAACACGCGCCGGTGGAATTATAGCGTCATTGCGAGCCTCGTAGGGACTCGCAATGACACCAAAGGATTTTTATAATGAGTGATTTTGATCCCCGACCATATTTAGACAAATTGGAAGCGCTAGTGGATGTCGCGTGGCAGAAACGCGCCGAAGCCAAACAACTTGCCGCGCTCAAATTCGCGCCGCTCGATTTTCGCCCGACGATTGTGACATGCCGTGCGTCGTGGAGTCACATTCAAAATGATTGGCCCCCGGACTGGCCCCAGATTCCGTACCGCGAAGCGTTTCGCGATCCGGCAAAAATGCTTGTCAGCGAATTGATGTTGTCGTACGAAGGCGCGTTGTTGAAAGATGATCGCGTGTTCACGATTCGCCCGAACTATGGCTTGATTCTCACGACCTCACTGCTCGGCGCAGAATATTCCCAGGATGAAGACAACATGCCCTGGGCGTTGCCGGTCGAAAGTCTCGACGATGTGAAAAAGATGATGGCACGTGGCATGCCCGATCTCAACACAAGCATCGGCGCGCAATTCTGGGAAACCGAAGCGTACTTTCGCG
>CAZPIR010000698.1:0-227 GCA_964586085.1 uncultured Anaerolineaceae bacterium
GACCTGGGTCGCGCGCAAGCGTTTGCGCGTGAGTGCACCATTCCCACCGGGTACGATTCGCTCGACGCAATTCTCGCCGACCCGAAGGTGGATTGCGTTTACATCAGCACGACGAACGATTTGCATTATGCCCAAACGCTCGCGGCGGCGCGCGCGGGCAAACACATCCTGTGCGAAAAGCCGCTCGCTCTCGAACTCGATCAGGCGCGTGAAATGGTCGAGGTGTG
>CAZPIR010000698.1:237-1778 GCA_964586085.1 uncultured Anaerolineaceae bacterium
GAGGTGTGCCGATACGCCGGTGTTGTGCTCGGCACGAATCATCACATGCGCAACTCGGTGATTCATCGCAAGGCGCGTCAGATGATTCTTGATGGCGCAATCGGCAAGCCACTCTCCGCGCGTTTGTTGCGCGCGATGTACTTGCCGACGAATTTGCACACGTGGCGACTTGCGCAATCGGCAGGCGGCGGTGCGATTCTCGACATGACCGTGCACGACGCGGACATTTCGCGATTCGTGTTGAACAGCGAAGTCGAATCGGTCGTCGCGATCAAGTCGCAACAAGGTCTCGGCGTTGGCGACATTGAAGATACCGTGATGGGTGTGCTCAACTTTCGCAACGGTGTGATGTGTCAATTTCACGATTCGTTCGTTGTCAAGCACGCCGATATGCACTTTGAAATTTTCGGCACCGAGGGTTCGCTCTGCGCCGAAAAAGCGATGATGGGACAAGGTGGCGGCAAATTATTTTTGCGGCGCGGCGACGAACGTCAAGAAATTGATTGCGGCGCGTACGAAGAATTGCACACGCGCGCGGTAAAACTTTTTAACGCGGCGGTGCGCGGTCAAGGACAACCCGCCGTATCCGGCGAAGATGGTGTGCGCTCGTTGCAAATCGCGCTTGCCGTGCGCGATGCGGCAAACACCGGCAAGCGCGTGTACCTCGATATGTAAGGGCGAAGCATTTTTTGAACTATGAAAAATGCTTCGCCCTACCAGGTGTAAATTAATTTTAGAAGGAAGTAATGTCTCGCGTTCAAGTGATCTCGGCTGAACAAGCCGCACAACTCATTCCCAACAATTCACTCGTCACCGTCAGTTCATCGTCCGGCTTGAATACGCCCGACGCCGTGCTCAAAGCAATTGGCGAACGATTCGCGCAAACCGGCGAGCCGAAAAATCTCACGACGTTTCATCCGATTGCGTCCGGCGATATGTACGGCATTGCTGGAATTGATCACCTCGCTCAACTAGGTCTACTCAAGCGCGTGATTGCCGGGTCTTATCCAAGTGGTCCGTCCTCGATGCCCTCGCCGAAAATCTGGCAAATGATCAACGCAAACCAGGTCGAGGCGTACAATTTTCCGAGCGGCATTTTGTTTCACATGCTTCGCGAAGCGGCGGCGAAACGTCCCGGCGTGCTGACCCAGGTCGGTCTCGATACATTCGTTGATCCACGTCGTAACGGCGGACGGATGAACGATTGCACGCCGCAAGAAGTTGTGCGCGTCGTCGAGTTCGACGGGCAAGAGTGGTTGTATTTCAAATCAATGCAACCGAACGTCGCGATCATTCGCGGCACGACCGCCGACGAGTTCGGCAACATTTCAATGGAACACGAGGGCGCATACCTTGGCGCGTACGATGTCGCGCTCGCCACGCGTAACAATCGCGGCGTGGTCATTGCGCAGGTCAAGCGTCTCACCACGGCGGGCGCATTGCATCCGCAATCGGTGCGTGTGCCCGGCGTTCTTGTGGATTACATCGTCGTCGCGCCCGAACAATGGCAAGCGACGCAAACGCCGTACGATCCCGCCATC
>CAZPIR010000699.1:0-1775 GCA_964586085.1 uncultured Anaerolineaceae bacterium
TTCAGGTCGTGATTTTATCAATCGACCCCGAACGCGAGCGGATTGGCTTGGGTTGGTCGGAGTAGGATCTGAGTATCCCGGTCAAATAAAAGCCCCGTCAACATATTGTTGGCGGGGCTTTTTGATTGCGAGGGTGGCCAACGGGGTTCGAACCCGCAGCCTCTTGATCCACAGTCAAGCGATCTACCATTGAGCTATGGCCACCATTTCGGCACAGAGTATATCACAACATTATGCGCCGCGCAACTTTTTATTGAGCAGGGTCGCGATTTCGTTTTGCGCAATGACGGTTTGCTCACCGCTCATTAAATCGCGCACCGTTGCTTGATTTTGCGCCGCTTCATCGGGACCGATGATGACGGCGAACGGAATCGCTTTCGCGGCGGCGTATTTCAATTGTTTGCCCAGACCATCCACTTCGAGACCTAGTTCGGTGTTGATGCCGTTTGCGCGCAACATGTTGGCGATGCGAATAGACGCGCCCGCCATCTCACGATTGAATACCGTAACAATGGCTTGCGTCACGGTTTTACCGATGGTCGCCGGGTACATCGCGAGTTCGTCCATCACATCAATCACACGCTCGATGCCGAACGAGGTGCCGGTGACCGGGATGGATTGATTGCTGAACATGCCGATCAATTCGTCGTACCGCCCGCCGCCGGTGAGCGAACCGATTTTTGGTTCGGTGACGACGGTCTCGTAAATCGGACCGGTGTAATACGCCAAGCCGCGTACCATCGCAAGATCGAATTGAATATTTTCGCGCGGCACACCCGAATCGCCCAGATACGTTGCGAGCTGTTCGAGTTCGTTCAATCCTTCCATCGCAATCGGGATACTGCCGAGTTGTTTGCGGAGTTCGTCAAACGCGCCGCTCGGAATCGCGATGAGATTCATTATGCGATCAATCACATCGCCGGGAATTTGATTTTTGCCCATTTCCTCGCGCACGCCATCCGCGCCGATTTTATCGAGCTTGTCAATCGAGCGATACAAGCCGCCGAGCAATTCGTTGGGTACGCCGGCGAATTGACCGATGCCAGTGAGAATTTTGCGATTGTTGATTTTGGTGACGAATGCTTTGAAACCCAGACGCGACAACACCGCGATAATCATCGTCACGATTTCTGCGTCCGCGAGCATAGACTTGCTTCCGACGATATCTGCATCGCATTGGAAGAATTCGCGATAACGACCTTTTTGCGGACGCTCGGCGCGCCACACCGGCGCGATTTGGTACCGCTTGAATGGCTTGACGAGTTCGGGATACATGGCGACGACGCGCGTGAGCGGCACGGTGAGATCGTAGCGCATGGACAATTCTTCCTTGCCCTCGCGATGTCGCGCATCGTAGATCAACTTTTCCGCATCTTCACCGTACTTGCCCATCAAGGTTTCGCTAATTTCAAGCACGGGTGTTTGCAGTGGCTCGAATCCGAAACGTTGAAACACTTTTTCGACTTCGCCAATCACGTACTGGCGTTGGAGCATCTTTTGCGGCAGAATGTCGCGCATTCCGCGCGGTACACGTGGTTGAATTTTGGGAGCCATCGTAACCTCAAGTTAAAAGTTCAAAGGAAAAAGTTGAAAATTTCAAATTTGGCAACAAAAACGGCGTGGTACAATCCACGCCGTCTGAATACTGTTTACTGTTTACTGACTACTGATTCATGGCGTGGCAAAGCGGCGCATCGTGATGGTGCGCGTGATGATGGGCGTGAGTCAGAGTCAATGGAGTGTTCATCTTGGGTGGCATTATATCACAAGAAGTG
>CAZPIR010000700.1:0-1770 GCA_964586085.1 uncultured Anaerolineaceae bacterium
GGGTGATGTTTGCATCACAACGCACATCTGCGCGCATGCGCCAACGCAACCGCACGAGCCAACGCCGTTTATGGGTTCGCCCGTCGGCATCCACACGATGATCGCGCGCCAAGTGCAACCGGACATGCAAGCGATTCTCTCGGTGGACACGACGCGCGGCAATCGCGTCATCAATCATTGCGGCTTTGCGATTTCGCCGACGGTGAAAGAGGGTTACATTTTGCGCGTGAGCGAAGACCTGCTCAATCTAATGTCCTGGGTCACCGGTAAAATGCCGGTCGTGTTCCCGCTCACGACCCAGGACATTACGCCGTACGGCAACGAGCTGTATCATCTCAACAGCATCTTGCAACCCTCGACCGCAACGAGCGTGCCGGTCGTCGGCGTCGCGCTCACGTCCGAAGTTCCCGTCCCCGGTCCCGCGACCGGTGCGAATCACGTGTACGACGACGAGATGGCAACGAGTTTTTGCATCGAGGTCGCGAAATTTTTTACAGCAGGACGTTGTCGGTTTTACGATGCGGACGAGTGGCAGAAAATTCAATCGCGTTACGGCTCGTTGAGTTTCTTGCAGACACCCGGAAAAATTTAATTCACCACAGAGACACAGAGGTCACAAAGATTTTTTCTTTGTGTTCTCTGTGTCTCTGTGGTGAAATCCACAGGTGAAAGTTTGATGCAACGTTATCGTTTAGGATTTGACATCGGTGGCACGTTCACCGATTTTGCTTTGCTCGATCAACAGACCGGCGAACTCAAGGTATGGAAAGAATTGACAACGCCGCACGATCCCGCGCAAGGTGTCATGACCGGTCTGCGCGGCTTGTTCGAATCGGCGGGCGTCAACGCCTCCCAGGTCGAGACGGCGATTCACGGTACGACGCTTGTCGCGAACACGCTCATCGAACGCACGGGCGCGAAAATCGCTCTGCTCACGACGAAAGGTTTTCGCGACCTGCTCGAAATTCGCAACGAGCAACGCTATGACATTTACGATTTGTTCTTGCAATTTCCCGAACCGCTCGCGCCGCGTTATTTGCGTTTCGGCGTCAGCGAACGCATTGATCGCGATGGCAATGTCGTGATTGCGCCGAACGAAAACGAACTGCGCGAGATTGCGGAACGACTGCGCGCCGAAAAGGTTGAGGCGATTGCGATTTCATTTTTGCACGCGTTTCGCAATTCGCAAAACGAGGAATACGTTGCGCATTTCATCGCACGCGAACTACCCGATGTGCCGCTCTCGCTCTCGTCCCAGGTCGCGCCGGAAATTCGCGAGTACGAACGCACTTCGACGACGGTGGCGAACGCGTACGTGCAACCGCGCCTGCGCGATTACGCGCAACGTCTGGAAAATATGTTGCAAAAGCAAGGATATGATGGGCGTTTGTATTGGATGCTTTCGTCGGGCGGAAGTGCTTCGACGCACACCGCCTCCGATTTTCCGATTCGTCTCGTCGAGTCAGGTCCGGCGGCAGGCGCAATTGCCGCGTCGCATTTCGGCTTGACCGCGAATCGCCCGAACGTCGTTTCGTTCGACATGGGTGGCACAACGGCGAAATTGTGTTTGATTCAAAACGGTCAACCTGGATTGGCGCGCGGTCTCGAAGTCGCGCGCGTGTCGCGTTTTCGCAAGGGCAGTGGCTTGCCTTTACAATTCCCTTCGATTGATATGATCGAGATCGGCGCGGGCGGCGGAAGCATTGCGCACCTGGATCGCCTCGGCTTGCTCAAGGTCGGTCCGCAAAGCGCCTCGTCTGACCCCGGTCC
>CAZPIR010000701.1:0-1769 GCA_964586085.1 uncultured Anaerolineaceae bacterium
TTGTTTTATTTACCAGGGGATGGTTGTCATTTGCATGGCGCGGCATGTGTGCCCTTGATTGCGCAAGGTCAAGCGGTGGGGTGGCTCGCCGTTGGGATGTTGACCAAATTGCACAATGACGATGTGCGTATCTTGAACGCGATTGCCGATATTGCCGCGAACGCGATTCGCCGCGCCGCCCTGCACGAGCGCACGCAACAAACCGCGCACGACCTGGAACGCGCGTATGAAACCACGCTCGAAGGTTGGGCGAGCGCGCTCGAACTGCGCGATCAGGAGACGGAAGGTCACACGCAACGCGACGCGCGCCGCGTCTTGGCGTTGACGCTCAAACTCGCGCAGGCGATGGGCATTGCGCCAGCCGACCTGACGAACGTGCGGCGTGGCGCGCTCTTGCATGACATTGGCAAAATGGGCATTCCCGATTCCGTGTTGTTGAAACCCGGCACGCTCAATGAGCGCGAGTGGGAAATTATGCGCCGGCATCCCGAGTACGCCTATCGGCTTTTATCGTCCATCGAGTACCTGCGCCCGGTGCTCGATATTCCGTACTGTCATCACGAAAAATGGGACGGCACCGGTTATCCGCGCGGTTTGAAAGGCGAGGAGATTCCGTTGGTGGCGCGCATTTTTACGGTGGTGGATGTGTGGGATGCCCTGTGTTCGGATCGTCCTTATCGCGTGGCATGGACTGCCGAGCAGGCGCGCGCCTATATTCAAGCCGAGGCTTGCAAGTCCTTTGACCCACAGGTCGTCGAACAATTTTTGGTTTTGCTCGGAGAAGGAGCGCACGCGTAATTCGTGCCATCAAGGATTTTGGCTTGCCGATTTAACCATGATGCGGGTCAGACAAGAAAATAATATTGTCTACCGCATCTGCTCCAAGCGCACGATGTGTAATCCACACCGTCGTGCGCGCTTGACGGCGAATTGCCC
Organism: uncultured Anaerolineaceae bacterium; assembly: GCA_964586085.1. GTDB lineage: Bacteria > Chloroflexota > Anaerolineae > UBA4142 > UBA4142 > JACRBM01. The sequence continues at coordinate 937 of CAZPIR010000701.1, forward strand.
TGAGGATGGCGCGTTCGGTCACTGGGTCCAGATGCGCCGTCGCTTCGTCGAGCAAAAGGATTGGAGCATCCATCGCCGCGAGGAATGCGCGCGCAAGTGCGAGTCGTTGACGCTCGCCGCCGCTCAAACGCAAACCTTGTTCGCCGATGTGAGTGGCGTACCCTTGGGGCAAGGTTGCAATAAACTCATCCACCTGCGCGAGTTTGGCGGCAGAAATCATTTCCGCGTCCGTCGCCTTGGGTCGCGCGAGCAAAAGATTTTCGCGAATCGTCGCGTTGAACAAATGAATCGGTTGCGTGACCACCGCAAAGCATTGCCGGGCTTGCTCCGGCGACAGGTCGCGTAAATTTTTCGCGCCAACTGTAATCGTGCCCGATTCGTAATCCCAGAATCGCAACAAGAGATTGATCAACGTCGTTTTGCCCACACCGCTCGCCCCAACGAGCGCCACGATTTTTCCGGCGGGTACCTCCAAGTTCACCCGCTCAAGCACAAGCGGTTCGTTCGGCGCATAGCGAAAACTCAAATCGTGAACGTGCAAAGCCGGCGGCGCGGTCCATGTTGCCGGGCGAATTGAATGCTCGGCGACGAGCGATTGGGGCGACGCTTTTGCAACCTCGAACAAACGGTGCGCCGCCAATAAATTTGCCGCTAGGGATTGAAATGCGGTGGGTAATGCAAGCACCCCTTCAAAACTCGTGACCACAGCCAAGACAATGACCGGTAATTGCACGCCGGAGATTTCCCCGATTGTCACCAACGGAATCGCAAGCCACAACGCGAACCAGAGTGCGAGGTGCGCTAACGCGACACCTAATGCGCTCGATGCACTG
>CAZPIR010000702.1:0-1763 GCA_964586085.1 uncultured Anaerolineaceae bacterium
GGTGGACGAGGCGTTCCCAGGTCGTCACGTTAGGTTCAATTTCGTCCAAGCGATACCCCAGCATACTTGCCCAGCGTTCGCTGTACTGGACTGCCCCGCTGATAATATCCCAATCCCAGAATCCATCATTACTACCCTGCAAGACAAACTCTAGTTGGCGCTGGCTTGCGCGCAGGGCTTGCTCCATTTGCAGGCGTTCGGTCAGGTTGGTGATGACGGCAATCGCGCCGATGTATTTGCCCTCTTGCATGCGCGGCACGCCCGTGATCAATGCGTGGACATGTGTACCATCCGCGTGACGAAAGCGTGTTTCGTAGGTGGTTGTTTTGCCGGCGGCGCGATCTGCGCGGGCTTGCGTGAGCGAAACATGGTCCTCTTGTCTCGTCACATCGCGCGGTTTTTTGCCAAGCAACTCTTGCGGATCACGCCCGACCATGCGCGCGTACGCCGGATTGACAAACACGAAACGATCATGCTCGTCAATCACGGTCAAGCCTTGTCCCATATTATTGACGACTTGGAAAATAAAATCGCGTTCGTCTTGCAGTTCGCGTTCGATGCGTTTTTGGTTGGTTACGTCGCGTGCGATGGTGCCGATGCGGTAGCCGCGAGTGGTTGGGACTAGGAAGGAACGTTGTTCAAAAATGCGTGTGGTACCATCGGGGTGTTGGAACATCACTTGAAACAAATGGGGGTTTCGGGCATCTGCCTCAGCATGGACCAGCTTTTCCAGTGTGGCGATAAAACGTTGACGAGTTTGTTGCGTCTGTTGTTCTGGCGGCGCAAACTGCATTTGCAATTCCCACGCGAATGCACCCAGGGCTTGTTTGCGTGGGAGGCCGGTCATTGCTGTCATTGCAGGATTCCATTCGATCACACGGCTTGTTTCATCTACTAGCACTACGCCCTCAACGGTTTGCTCGATAAACGTGCGAAAGCGTTCTTCGCTCTCGTGGATGGCTTCTTCGATCTGGCGATGTTCGGTCACATTGGTCATGATGCCTTGCATGTAAGCGGGCTGTTCAGTTGTCGCCGGGATGACAATGGCTTCATCGCGAATCCACACGATGCGTCCATCGCGCGCCAACATACGGTACTCGACCTGGAAAGGGTTGCCAGTCTCATGACTCTCTGCGCCCGCGCTGATGGCGATGTCAATGTCATCGGGATGTAATTGTTGTCGCCACAGATTTGGGTTCGCTTGCCATTCTTGCGCGGTGTAACCTAAAATTTTTTCAATTTGCGGACTGGCGTACAACCATTTCCCGTTGTGCCCGAATTCAACGCGATAAACAAACACCGGCAATTGTTCGATGAGCGAATGATACTTGGCTTCGGCTTGGCGTAAGGCATCTTGGATCTGTTTTTGTTGCGCCGCGCGCTGTTCGAGTGCGCTTGCCATCTCGTCAAAATGTTGTGCCAATTCGCTCAACTCGCCGATGCCGTAGGGCAACTCGGTGCGCGCCGATAAATCGCCCGCCGCCAGTTTACGGGTGGCGGGCAGGAGTGTGTTGACGCGCCGCACCACAAATTGATTTATGCCTAGCCAGGCGAGTGCACCGGTGGTGAGCGTAACCAGGGCGAGCGCAAATAGCTGGCGAGCGAAGATGGTGTCTTGCTCGGCAAAGATGGTCTTGCTGGGAATGCCGATAGCGACGTACGCGCTTTTATCGCCCTGACCATCCAAAGGTGTAAACGCAAATAGGCGCGGCACATCGTCCAACTCTATTCCTTCTGATGTGCCTTCACCCTTTGTGAGAATT
>CAZPIR010000703.1:0-1761 GCA_964586085.1 uncultured Anaerolineaceae bacterium
GTAGTCGAACCGCCCGCGCCGGTCGAAACAAAAATCGAGTTGCCGCCACCGAGTGTGGTCGAACCCAGCAAACCAGTTCCACCCAAAATTGTTTTGCCGCCGCCACCTGTGGTTATCGAACCAACAAGCGCGCCGGTCGAAACAAAAATCGAGTTGCCGCCACCAAGTATCATCGAACCCAGTGTGCCGGTCGAATCAACATTCGTCGAACCGCCGGTCGCGTCTACGGCAGAATTTATTTTGCCCAGCATCACATCCTCGTCCGAACCGCCGCCGCTCATCGAAGAGTTGGTCGAAGAACCTGCGCCGGTCGAACCACCCAGCCTCCCTGCCCCAATTCTTCCGCCAATGCCGAACATTGAGCGCGTTGAATTACCGGCAGATGTCGAATGGGATTTCCGGCTCGATGCGTTGAACGTGTCGGTTGAACTTGCTGAAACGAAACGCGGCGAAATGTACTGGCGCTTGGTCAGCGCGATTTATGAAGGACCCGGCGAAGCCGGCGATAGCCATCACATTTTCTACACCGTGCTCGACGAAAAACAAGAACCGGTAGCCAATCAACGTGCGTGGCAAGGTTGGAGCGACAGCGAAACTGATGCGGTTACGAACGAGCGCGGCGAAACCGCCATTCCGTTGTGGCAATCGTTCTCACCTACCGATGATGAGATTGGACCCTACATGGCTTGGATCGAAGGGTTGCCCTGCGACCGTGTGATCGGCATGGGCTTACCACGCAAAAATCATGTTAATTTTCGATTGACGTGGCGACGTTCCATGTCACGCAAATAAGCCAGTGTCTGAATAGGTCAAGGAGTTTGGGTGAATAAAACAAGAATTGCACTGTTAGCCGCCGCCGCCATCGTGACGATGGGCTTGATTGCCGGACTGGGTTTTGGCATCTGGCTCGGTTTGACATTTTGGCCCCTGCAAGCCAGCAACGTTGATGTCATTGATTTGAAACCCGAAGCGCAAGAAGAATTGATTGTGTTGACGGCGAACACGTATGCGGTGGACGGCGACCTGGATCGCGCCAAAGAACGTCTCGCGCAGATCAAGGATCCGCGAATCCAGGACCGCATTGCCATCTTTGCGCGCAACTATGCAATTCTGCAAGACCCATCCGCGCCACATCTCGCGCAACTTGCCGAGGCGCTCGGCGTAACCAGTTCGGAACTCGCCGCAATTGCACGCACCGCCACACCCACACGCACCCTCACTCGCACGCCAACCCTCACCGCCACGCCGACCTTGATTCCTTCGATCACACCCAGCTTTACACCCAGCCCAACCATCACACCAACACGCACCGCCACACGCCGACCCACGGCAACCCGCACTGCCGCGCCGGTCGGCACGACTTGGATTCCTGGGTATCCCGAAGGTTGGCCCGGTGGCGTCAAGTACGAGCCGGTCAATGTTGCGCCGGGACAAAAATACTGGCGCATCGTCAAAGCGGTTTATTGCGACTCGAACGACGAACACGACTATTGCCAAAATTTGCCCGGCGGTCCCCTCGGCACCGACACGTACGTTTCGTTGATCGGCGCGGGTGGCGAACGCGCAAGCGCGCCCCTCAGCATCGTTAATGCGTCAGACGGCAAGGTGCTCGACATGGCGGAAAAATCTGCGAGCGACATGTGCAACTGCAACTACAGTTGGCAATCGAATGGATTCACCGTCCAAGTGGTCGGCGCGCCAAGCGACAAGATCAGCGGCATGGCGCTCTTTAGCGTCAAAGCGCGTTTGTCAAACTGGCAC
>CAZPIR010000704.1:0-1741 GCA_964586085.1 uncultured Anaerolineaceae bacterium
GCCGTGCGCTGGAGACATTATACCGTGATTGTGTGGGCAAGGCAAAAGTTTGCCGGGCGATTTGTCATTTCGAAGGAGCACAAGCGACTGAGAAATCTCACCCGATCAGTCGGAGATTTCTCGTCGCAAAGAACGCTCCTCGAAATGACAAATCGCGATTCCTCTTTTGACCATCCACACCGTTTAGTGTACAATCCGCGCCATGCAAATCACTTTTCGCAATAAAACGTACGAAACCAAACCCAACATCACCGCGCGCGATGCGCTCAAGAAAATCGGACTCGACCCGGAATCGGTGCTCATCACGGTCAACGGCAAACTGGTGACCGACGATGCGGTTCTGCGCGAAGAAGATCAGGTGAAATTGGTGGCAGTGGTATCTGGTGGCGCAGACCATTTTGGATTTTCGATTTTTGATTTGCGATTGTCCAATCCAAAATCGAAAATCCAAAATCGGAAATCGGAAATCAAACAATGAAGTGTCGCAAATGTGGGACGAGCGCCGTCATCAACATGCGCCAGCACAAACTCGCGTTGTGCGGCGAGCATTACGTCGAATGGTTTACGGCGCAGACCGAGCGCGTGATCGAAAAATATAAAATGTTTTCGCGCGACGAACGCATCCTGGTTGCCGTGAGTGGCGGCAAAGATTCGCTTTCGTTGTGGGATGTGTTGTTGCGCTTGGGTTATCAAGCCGATGGACTGTACATCGGCTTGGGCATCAACAGTCCGTTGCCGTACTCGGATGCGTCGCTGGAGATGACGCGCAAGTTTATAGCGAGTGGCGAATGGCGCGTGGCGACGGATGATGCTAGTACTGCGCCCCTTGCTCCGCGCCCCACGCTTCACGTCGTTGATGTTCCCGCCACGTACGGCAAATCCATCCCGGAAATTTCGCGCGAGAAAATGCGCGGGCAGGGACGACCGTGCGCGGCGTGCGGCTTGACGAAACGCTACATCATGAATCGGCTCGCGCACGACAAGGGTTACACGGTGCTCGCGACCGGGCACAATCTCGACGACGAAGTGGCGGTGTTGTTTCAAAACACGTTGCGTTGGCAAACTGGTTATCTCGCGCGCCAAGCGCCGATTCTCCCCGCGTCGCATGAAGGGCTGACCAAAAAAGTCAAACCGTTCTGCCGATTTTACGAACGCGAGACGGCGGCGTATGCGCTCGTGCGCGGCATCGAATACATTTACGACGAATGTCCGCACGCGACCGGCAATCAGATGAATTTTCACAAGACCTTGTTGAATCAACTGGAAACGACTTCGCCCGGCGCCAAGTTGTCGTTCTATCTCGAATTTCTCCGTGTGCGCGGCGAAGGCGTGTTCGACAAGTTCAATGAGACCGCCACGTTGCATGCGTGCGACGTGTGCGGTCAACCGACGAGCGCGCCGGGGCGATGCGCGTTTTGCCGAATGTGGGATGTTAGTTCGGCAGTTGGGTAGTTGAGTGGTTGGTTCGTTTGCAATTCGTAATTCGTAATTCGGAGTTTTCCAATCTCTAACGTCCAATCTCCAGCCACTAACGTCGCGCGTGCCGCCGCGATTATTTCGATTGGCAACGTGGCAAGCCGCATCCTGGGTCTCGTGCGCGAGGTGGTCATCGCGTACTTGTTTGGCGCAACGGGGCTGGTGAGCGTGTTCCGCGTCGCCGCGACGATCATCCAAACGCTGTACGATTTTCTTGTCGGCGGCATGGTGAGCGCGGCACTCGTGCCGGTCTTTTCCGAGTTTG
>CAZPIR010000705.1:0-1730 GCA_964586085.1 uncultured Anaerolineaceae bacterium
CACGGTCAGGCGCGGCGATGAGTTGAATCGCCTCGCCGTGTGGCGCGCGCGGCGCGTTCGGCTCGAATAAAAATTTTTCGAGGTGGTCGAGTGGAGCGGCGCGCGACGGAATGTTGAGCGGGACTGCTTCGCGCGCGTCCGCAAATTGTGCGAGCGTTTTTTCAAAGCGCGTGTGTGCGAGCCGATTCGATTGGTGCGTCAACGTGATGTCGAGGCGAGGCACGCGCGCCGCGAGCAAATTCAAAATCTCACGTTGTGTCGGATTGAATTGATCAAAACCATCTACCGCGATGTAATCGAAATCGGCGTAGAAGTTGGAATTATTTTTCAGCGCATCGCGCGCGAGCCAGCCCATGCCCTCACGGTCGGCAATGTTGTGTTTGAGCAAAAAGTTTTGGTACGCAATATAAATCGCGGCGAGGGCGCGTGTGCGCGGTGTGTCGGCAACCTCGGCAAAATTTTCAGGAAAGACGGACGCCTCTTTCAACTCGGCGATGCGTTTAGCGACGGACGCGATGAACCCAGGTTTTTCGGCAATCGGCGCAAAGTGATCGAGCGAGGTGGTGGCGATGACGTGGCGCATCACGCGATAACGCGCCGCTTCGGGCATGAGGCGCGGCAATTCGCCGGCCGTGTCGAGCACATCGTGATAGAGTGTGTGAAACGCGGTGAGCGTGACGCCAAACATCTCGCCGAGGCGATGGCGGAACGCGATGAGTTGCGCGCCGGAGGGAACGATAATCAGCACGCGCGGCAATGTGTTGCACGCGTGCAAATTAGAAATTCGATCAAGTACAAACTGGGTCTTGCCCGCACCGGCGGGCGCAGTGAGGAGGCGGAGTGGCATAATTAAAATGCCCCTGGCGGGACTTGAACCCACAACCTCAGCGTTAGGAGTGCTTCGCTCTATCCAATTGAGCTACAGGGGCATCTGCAAAAAGTATAGCACAATTCCAGGTCGAGGGCAAACGTTGACGCAAATCGCAACGTTCGTTATACTCCCGCCCGATGAGCAAACCACTTTTTCCCGGCATGCACCTGCCTGAATTTGATCCGACTACTCAATTGCAATTGTTCGCGGCGCGTTATCGTCGCGAGCTCAACCCGGTTGCGTTGGCGTGGTTTCGCGCGCGCGTGCGCGAGTACGGCCTTCATTTCAACGACGATGAGATGACCATCCTCGCCGCGTTGAACACGCCGGCCAAGGTGCAGGATTTTCTCAACACCCAGGTCTATTATAACAACGATCACGCGGCAGTCGAACTCGAAGAGACAGCCATGTCGCCGCGCATGGTTTTGCGGACCGGGCTGGCGCATTGTTTTGAGGGCGCGCTGTTCGCGTACGCGGTGAACTTTTTACATCGCCACAATCCGCGTCTGGTTTTGCTTGAAGCGATCCAGGATTCGGAACACAACTTGGTCGTGTATCAAGACCCGCGTTCGGGGTTGTACGGATGCAACGCACATTCGAGTTTTGCGCGGCTCGATGGTCGCCCGCCGGAATTCCACACGATTCACGAATTGGCGGCATCGTACGTGCCGTACTATTACAGCGACCGTACGAATAACCCGAATGACCTCACACTCACCGGCTATTCCGAGCCATTCGATTTGATCGAAAAATTTGGCGTGTCTTGGATCGGTTCCGCGCAACCGCTTTGGGATTTGTACTATTTGTACGTCAACGACTCGGTGCAATTTCATTATTTCGATGACTCACGCGATACACA
>CAZPIR010000706.1:0-1724 GCA_964586085.1 uncultured Anaerolineaceae bacterium
TCGAGTTTGAAATTGTATCTCAACGGCATTCGCCTTGTGGCGGGTGCGGGCAACGATTATACCTTGAGCGGCGATACGATCACCTTCGCGACCGCTCCCCAAACTGGCGATGTGCTCATCGCCGACTACCAAACAAGCTAAAAGCGAAAAGTAAAAAGGCAAAAGGCAAAGTGACGGTGAAGTAAAAAGCGAAAGTCAAACCGATTTCACTTTTCACTTTTAGCTTTTCGCTTTTTACTTGACCAGGAGGTTTCAATGACAACGACCCAGGTTCGCGGCAGTACCCAAATCATGCCGGGGACCATCACCAACACCGAAATTTCAGCAAGCGCGGCAATTGCCAATTCTAAACTCGCCGGTGCGCCAACCGCCTCGAACACCGCGAACACGATTGCTTTGCGCGATGCGAGCGGACGCGCACAATTCGCCGACCCCAGTTCTGCGCAAGACGCCGCGACCAAGGCGTATGTGGATGGACTCATCAACGGCGTGGATGTCAAGTCATCGGTGCGCGTCGCGACGACCGCCAACATTACTTTGAGTGCCACTCAAACGATTGACGGTGTGGCGTTGTCAGTCGGCGACCGCGTGCTCGTCAAAGACCAAAGCACGGGTTCGCAAAATGGCATCTACGCAGTGGCGAGTGGTGCCTGGTCACGCACGACCGATGCCGACGCGAATGCCGAGGTCACAGCCGGCATGTACGTGTTTGTCACCGAGGGCACGAGCAACGCCGATACCGGTTGGCTACTCACCACCAACGACACGATCACGATTGGTACGACTGCGCTCACGTTCACGCAGTTCACTGGCGCGGGACAAATCGTTGCCGGCTCTGGTTTGACCAAAACGGGCAACACGCTTGACATCGGTGCCGGCAATGGCATCACCGTCAACGCCGATACCATCGAAACGATTTACGGCGCATCCGGCGATATGGTTGCGTCGGCAGTGGGCGATAGTGTTTCAGCGGGTTCGGCAAACAAAGCGGCGCGTGCCGATCACAAACACGCCCGCGAAGCATTTGGCACGCCATCCACCACGCACGGGATCGGGCAAGCCAATGCCGCCGGTTCGGCGACAACGGTTGCGCGAAGCGACCACGCTCACTCACTCGCGGCCGCCGGCGCACCAGCGGCAAGCGCGGTAGGCGATACCGTCGTAACCGGCACGGCCACGACCTTTGCGGCATCCGATCACAAACACGCGCGTGAAACGTTCGCCGCGCCAATCACATCGAACTGGGGCGATGCGACGACGCAAGGTTCGGCGACAACGGTTGCGCGAAGCGACCACAAACACGGACGCGAAACGATCACGAGCGGGAGTTTCACCGGCGACGGCTCGACGGTCGCATTCAACCTGGGCGGGATGGGCGATATGAAACTCAAGCCGGACATCTTCTTGCAAGTATTCCTCAATGGTTTGTTGCAACGAACCGGCGCGTCATACGATTTCACGTACTATAAAGCATTAGGTCCCACCGAGTACACCTCGATCACCTTCACCTCTCCGCCGGCAACCGGCGATTGGATTATGGTGTACTACCAATATCAGAACAACGCGTAGGATAAACAATGCCAACTCGAACAACTATCACGGCGGCGCAAGTTAAAGATGGTTCGTTGACCGATGCGGACATAGCGACCGCAAACAAGGACGGGACGGCGGCAACGCCATCGCTTCGCACGCTTGGCACTGGCTCAACTCAAGCGGCGGCGGGC
>CAZPIR010000707.1:0-1721 GCA_964586085.1 uncultured Anaerolineaceae bacterium
GATTTGCGCGCGCCGCATGTTGCAGATTGCCAAAGCCCAGTTCGTGCGTTTCGAGCGTGAGGTCGTTCACGCGCGTTGCGATCAAAAATGTGCGCGGCTCGGTGATGCGCCAGTACGTTTTGAGATGCACGCGCGGACTCGCCGCATCCGCAACCTCGCTCAAATCATAACCGAGAAAAATCAAACCGTCAAAAGTGTGCGCGACACGCGTCGTCGGTTGCGCGTTCGCCACAAACAAATTCGGCGGCGTGCCGCTGACACGATACAACACCAATTCGCGTTGATTGCCCACGAGCACCGGCATCAACCACGCCTCGTCCGGAAAAAAATTGCGCGGCGGCGCCCAGTTGCCGCCCTGCGGCTCGCCGTTGATCACATTCACGGTCGAGTACAATGGTGTGTTCGTGTTGGCGCGACGGTCGCCGAATGAAGGCATCGTCACATCAGGGCGCACGCGATAGATGCGTTGCCAATAGTACATATCGTACCCAAACACACCACGCCGATTGACGAGCGTGCTGTTCGCCGGCAACATCTGAAACACGTTGCGATAAAAATCGCCAATCGCCGTATCGGTTTTGCGATTGTTGTCGCGCGCGCTGACGAGTGCGAGCAAACTCACCGGCGCAAACAAAAACACAATCATTGCGAGCGTGGAGGCAAGCGCGATGACGCGCGTCGAAAAATTCCTGCGCGCGAGCAAAGCACGCAACCAATCACCCAAGTGTTGCGCGCCAAAGCCGATAAAGATTGCAAAAACAAAATGCGCGGGAATGAAAAACACATCGAGGTCGAACACACGGTACTGGGTAAAGAAAAACAGATTCGTCACGTACATCAAAATGAAAAGCCAAAAGCGCTTGGGCTGGCGAAACAACATCGCCCACATGCCCAACACGCCAAGCGCGATGCCGATAGCGGTAAAATTTTGATTGAGGTAACCCAGGTAGACAACAATGCGATCCGGCATCGCGGTAAGGGGGAATGCAAAACGCAAATTGGAAAATGCGCCGAGCGTGTACACGTACAATCCGGCGAGCGTGGTTGGCGAAAAACGCATTACGAGCGGGTCGGTGATGGTGGACGCGCGCAGAGGAACCCATAAAAATTGCGCCGCGCCCAGCACAAACAAAATGAACGCGATGAAAATCGTCAACGGACGTTTGAGGATGCGCCAATCGGTGAGCAGGACGAACACAGTGTACGCGAGCGCGAATCCCAGGTTCGACATGTGCACGCCGAGTGAGAGACCGAGCGTGAGAGCAAAGGCGAAAAAGACGGAGGTCTGACCGCTTCGATACGCCCATTCGAGTAAAAGTAAAACCGTGAGCGCGAGCATAAACACATTCGGCGCGTAGACTTCGGTGATGACCGTTTGCGACCAGAACGTGGTCGAGACGCCGAACAAGAGCGCGGTGAACGCGGCAAGCGCGCGTGACAATTCGAGTCGCCGCGCGATGAGAAACAAAATCGCTACGCCACCCGCACCCAGGATCGCGCACATCAAGTTCGTGCGATGCGCAATGTCGCCAATCGGCAAGAGATGCGCGAACAAAAAACCGAGCCAGTTGAACAAGGGATAGCCGGTCGGATGCGCGAGACCGAGCGTGGCGGCAACGGTCGTGAGTTCGTTGCCATCGGGACTGGCATACGATAGTCCGGGTGTGAGCGTGGCATTGTACAGCGTGAGGCAGAGCGCAAAAATCAAAAACGCGATGAGC
>CAZPIR010000708.1:0-1252 GCA_964586085.1 uncultured Anaerolineaceae bacterium
AAATTGCCGGCCATCGCATCGGCACGATTGAGGTGGAGAGCGCGTTCCTTACGCATCCCGCTGTTGCCGAAGCCGGTGTGATCGGTCGTCCGGAAGAATTGCGCGGCGAAGTGATTTCGGCGTTCGTCGTGCTCAAGCAAGGGTTCAGCCCGTCCGACGAGTTGAGGCACATTTTGCTCGACACCGTACGCCGCGAACTGGGTCCCGTCGCCGTGATTGGCGAATTGAATTTTGTGCCGATGTTGCCCAAGACGCGCAGTGGCAAGATCATGCGTCGTGTGCTCAAAGCTGTCACGCTCGATAAAGACCCCGGCGACATTACGACGATTGAGGACGAGGGGTCGGTTGAAGAAGCGCGCCATGCGTGGGCGGAGATGAAAGCCGAAATGGCTCATTGACCAGCAGACCTTGAGATTCTGCTGGTCTCAAGGTCTGTGATGTCTGTATTCCAAATTGTTCCCCAAGCCAAACGTACTTTAACATTCTTTGCATTTTTGGGCGCATGTATGCCCTCGGTTGTTTATGCGTCGAGCGATGCCGCCGAAGAGAAAATCGGCGCGACGTTGCTCGCCATCGTCGTGTTGTTGATTGCCGGTAAATTATCGAGTCTCGTCGAAAAGCTGGGTCAACCGGCAGTGCTGGGCGAACTGCTCGCCGGTGTGGTGCTGGGCAATCTCGTGCTGGTTGGCATCCATGTTTTTGAGCCGATCAAGCACGATGTGCTGATTCGCTTGCTTGCACAGTTGGGCGTTGTGGTGCTCTTGTTCCAGGTCGGTTTGGAAAGCGACATTCAAGAGATGCGACGCGTGGGTGTGCGCGCGTTTCTTGTGGCGAGCGTGGGCGTGATTCTGCCGTTCGTGTTGGCGATGTTTGTCGTGGCTCCGTTTCTTTTGCCGGGACAATCACTCAGCACGTATCTCTTTCTCGGCGCAACGCTTACCGCCACATCGGTCGGCATCACGGCGCGCGTGTTCCGCGACCTGGGCAAACTGCAAACGGCCGAAGCGCAAATCGTGCTGGGCGCGGCGGTGATTGACGATGTGCTGGGTCTCATCATCCTCGCGGTTGTCTCGGCGATTGCCACTGTCGGCACGATCAGCGTATTCGACATTACCTTTATCACGTTCAAAGCGATGGCGTTTCTCGTCGCCGCCATCGTGATCGGGCAATTGCTCGCGCCGGTGCTGGGACGTTTTTTCGCGCGCATTCAAACCGGCATTGGGATGAAGTTTACGCTCGCCATTAGTTTTGG
>CAZPIR010000708.1:1262-1711 GCA_964586085.1 uncultured Anaerolineaceae bacterium
ACTCGTCACCGCGTTCCTTGCCGAGCAAATCGGACTCGCGCCGATTGTTGGCGCGTTCGCCGCCGGGCTGGTGCTCGACCCGGTGCATTTCAGCGATTTCGACGATCCGTATTGCGCGCAAGACCTGCGCGAAAAATTCACGCACACGGGCGTTCAAGACCGAGCTTTACTCGACGATTTCATCAAACGTCATTCCGACCGGCATGTGCAAGATTTGCTCGAACCGCTGTCCTTTTTTCTCGCGCCGATTTTTTTCGTCTTGACCGGGATGGATGTCAAGCTGGCGACCTTGTTCGATTCGTCGGTTTTGATTATTGCGCTCGGCATTACGGTCGTTGCGTTCGTCGGTAAGGTTGCGGCGGGATTGGTTGCCGGCAAGGTCAACAAGTGGGTTGTTGGCGTGGGGATGATTCCGCGCGGTGAGGTCGGTTTGATTGTTGCGGCGAGTG
>CAZPIR010000709.1:0-1711 GCA_964586085.1 uncultured Anaerolineaceae bacterium
TTGCCAGCTTGGCTTGCTCGCTCGCTTGGATTTCAAAGTATGCAATGTTATTCATTTCATTCTCCTAAATTTCAATCTATTTGGACGCGGACGAACGCAGACAAATAAATCTGCGTTCGTCTGCGGCAATCTGCGTCCGAAATTTTTTCGTTTTGTTCACTGGTTTCATTCCGGCAACGCCAGATTATCATTCGCATCGAACGCAAAGAACGGATTCCACGCGACTTCCCAGAGGTGTCCGTCGGGATCGGCAAAGTAACCGCTGTAGCCGCCCCAAAAAACCTTTTGCGCGGGTTTGATAATTTTTCCGCCGACATGCGCGACGGTTTGCAAAACCTCGTCCACTTCGGCTTCGCTTTTCGCATTGTACGCAAGCGTGATGCCGGAAAATCCGGAACCCGCCGCGTCAATCGTCACATCCTCTGCCAATTTTTCACGCGGATATAAACTGAGCACGATGCCGCCGAGCGGAATAAACACCACATCATCACTGCTCGCGCTCGACGGTTTCCAGCCCAAGCCGGTTTGGTAGAAATCTAACGCGCGTTTCAAATCGCGCACGCCCAATGTGACGATATTTAATTTTTGTCGCATGTGCACACCTCGTTTTGAAATTATGATTGACTCGCAGATAAAAACTCGATCACCGCGCGATTAAATTCCTGGGTCGCTTCGAGGCGTGGCAAATGTCCGACGCCGGCGAGCGTGACGAATTTTGCGTTGGGGATGTTGGCGGCGAGTGCTTGCCCGTTCGCGTACGGCACGACGGGATCGGCGTCGCCGTGAATGACGAGTGTCGGCACGCGGATTTCGTTCAAGCGCGTATGTGCGTCGCCCACATGAAACGCCATCGCCGCGCCGACTTGGCGCGCATACGCCTCGTCCGATTGCGGCACGTGCCGCGCATGGTCAACCAACTCGTCCATGTCGTCGGGCGCGATGTATTTTGCGCCGGTCAACAAATGTTGCGTGCGCCGCACGCGCGTTTCCTTGTCCTCGCCCGGAATGCGTGCGAGCAATGCCGCATCTGCCGGAGCGGGGCGCACGTGCGCCGGTCCGCCCGCCGAAGTGGAAACGAGAATCAACTTGTCCACGAGTTCGGGATGTTGCAGGGTCAATGTCAACGCGATGAATCCGCCCATCGAATAACCCAGGACAAATGTCGGCGTGAGACCCAGGTTTTGAATCACACCTGCCGCATCGTTCGCCATGTCGTCAATCGTGTATGCCTCGGTTGCGCGACCACTCTCGCCGGCATCGCGATTGTCCATCGCCACCACGCGAAATTTTTCCGCGAACGGCGCAATCTGCTTCCACCAACCGAATCGCGAACTTCCCAGCCCGGTCAACAACAACAGCGAATGTCCCGCGCCGTGTTCGTCGTAGGCAATTTTCTGCAAACCGATTTGAATTCTTGGCATTATTCACCACGCCATTCGCCCTTCGCCTCTCGCCCCTCGCTATACCGCTTCTTTCCACTCACTTCTTCCGCGCGCCTTTTTTTCGTCTTTCGATTTTTGCTCGCGCACCTCGGTGACAACTTCACTCCGCGCGCGTTCGAGTGCGGCAATCACATCAATGTCGTTGCCGCCTTCTTTCGATTCGCGGTACCCGACCTTGACCATGACCGGCACGCGCACGAGTGGACCCAGGACGACCGCTTCGCCGATGTTCAAGCCGGGCAAATCGCCGAGCAGTCCTTCGCTGATGC
>CAZPIR010000710.1:0-1710 GCA_964586085.1 uncultured Anaerolineaceae bacterium
GGCGAGAACGGCACCGGCACATTCATCGCGCCCATGCGTTTGACCGGCGCATCGAGATAATAGAACGCGCCATCGGCGATGACCGACGCGATTTCGGCGGTGACGCCGTACTGCTCGTATCCTTCGTCAATCACAATCGCGCGCGACGTTTTCTTCGCCGACTCAATGAGCGTGTGCTTGTCGAGCGGCAAGGTCGTGCGCGGGTCAATCACTTGTGCGCTGATGCCGATGTTTGCGAGTAATTCTGCCGCGCCGAGCGCGACTTGCACCATCGAACTTGTGGCGACGAGTGTAATGTCGTTGCCCGCGCGTTTCACATCCGCGACGCCAAACGGAATTGTGTAATCATCACTTGGCACAATGCCCTTGAGTTTGTACATCATCTTGTCTTCGAAAAAGACAACCGGGCTGTTGTCCCGAATTGCGGTTTTCATCAAGCCCTTGGCATCGTACGGCGTCGAGGGAATGGCGACTTTCAACCCGGGAATGTGGCTGGCCCACGCGTGCAAACTTTGCGAATGTTGCGCGGCGGAGCGGCGCGTCGCGCCCATCGTCGTGCGAAACACCATCGGCACAGAGAGTTTGCCGCCGGACATGTAATGCACTTTGGCGGCTTGGTTTGCGATTTGGTCCATCACGAGTCCGAGGAAATCACCGAACATAATGTCCACGACCGGACGCATCCCGGTCATCGCCGCGCCAACGCCGATGCCGGAAAAACCTGGTTCAGAAATCGGCGTATCAATCACGCGGTCTCGGCCAAATTCTTCGACGAGACCGGACAAAACTTTGAAGGGCGTCCCCGCTTCGGCAACGTCTTCGCCGATGATAAACACGCGCGCATCGCGGCGCATTTCTTCCGCAAGTGCCTCGCGAATGGCTTCGGCAAAAGTGAGTTCACGGTCAGGCATTCGAGACCTCAATCAAAAAAAATATGGGACGCGGATGAACGCGGACTAACGCAGATAAAACAATAAATCTGCGTTCACACCTGCACTTGCGTGCGGTGCAAGTGTCTGCGTTTGTCTGCGTCCAATTATGCGTAAACATCTTCGTTGACCTCGCGCACATTCGGGAACGGCGCATCGAGTGCAAACGCGACGCCGGTTTCGACCTCGGCGATCACATCGGCGTCAATGCGTGCAATCACACTCGCGTCAGTGAGCTTTTGTGTGATGAGCCGCGTCGAAAGAATCGTGAGCGGGTCGCGATTCGCGCGCCACTCGGCTTCTTCATCTTTTGCGCGATAGTACGCGCGGTTAATGTCGCCGACGTGATGACCGTAATAACGATATGTGTTGCATTGTAAAAATGCCGGACCCGCTCCGCGTCGCGCGCGTTCGACTAATTTTTGCATCGTCGTGTAAACCGCATGCACATCTTGCCCGTCCACGATTTCGGTGTGGATGCCGAATGCTTGCGCGCGCGCGATAAATTCGCCGGCGGCAGTTTCGGTGTGATGCGTGTACTCGCCGTACAAATTATTTTCGCACACATAGATCACCGGCAGTTTCCACAACGCCGCCATGTTCGCGACCTCGTAAAATAATCCTTGCCCCAACGCGCCATCGCCGAAAAAGCACACGGCGACCTGACCGCTCTTGCGCATCTTTGCCGACATTGCCGCGCCGGTCGCGATGCCCATGCTTCCGCCAACAATCGCGTTCGCACCCAGGTTGCCGGAATCTGGGTCGGCGATGTGCATCGAGC
>CAZPIR010000711.1:0-1708 GCA_964586085.1 uncultured Anaerolineaceae bacterium
GTGGAAATTCGCCGTGAGTTTTTCCACTCCCTCGACAGTGAAATCCTGGAGATAAATGCGGTCGGCGATGTTGAGCGGTGAGTTGGTGCCACTCGTCAAACGGCTCAACTCTTTCGCACCCGACAAGACAACCAAATATTTTTCGAACGCCGGTTCCTTGTGCCGCGTGGAAAACACACTGCGAAACGTGCCAAAAAATCCGTCGGACAATTTTACTGGCACGGCTTCCACTTCATCGAGCAACAACAAAATTCGCATTGCCGAGGTGCGCCGTGCGGCTTCGAGCATGAAATTTTGAAATTCGACCGCCGTCGCGGGCAAGGATTCTTTCGGATCGGCTTTGGGCAATAACTCTTGCCGGATCGCGCGCGCCACGTAATTGTACAACTGCACTTCGGGTTGATCCTGCACACTGCCCAGGTCAATCAACACGGTGGCAAAACCGGGCGCGCGTAAATTGGCGCACACTTGATACAGCAACGTCGTCTTGCCGGTTTGCCGCGAGCTAAGCAAAGCCACGTACGCATCCACCTGCGGCGCACGGGCGTGGCGCAAAACCTGGCTCAATTCGGGACGCGGCACAAGAATCGCGCTGTCTTCATCTGGGTCGAGCGGACCGCGTGTTTTGAAAATCATCTGCTCAGTTGCCATGGAGTGCCTCGGTGCCTTTTTGAATTTCTTCGCTGTAACTCAACGTTAAACCATAAATATCTTGACTGCGCCGCAACACTTCGGGAAATGCTTTGGCGGCGAACGCATACTTGGGACCATCCCGGCGCAAAATCGAAAAGAGACACAGGTCGTCGAACGCCATTTCCAACTGTGCCGGATTCACACGCAAATCGCGCGCGCGGAGCATCTCTGCCATTTCGCCCGGCGTTACTTCGGGACGTTCGAGCATCAACAAGGTGATAAGACGTTCGAGCGAACTTGCCGCGCCCCACGACACCTCGGCAAAGTACTCGGCAAACTGCGCCGATTGCGCGAGCGCCGATACATCCACGCGCGTGATGATACGTTCGCGCCGCGCGTTGATGCGCTCGACCAATTTTTGGCACATGTACTGCACAATGTTGGGATGCCCCGCCGCGTACTCGACGATGCGATCGGGCAACGTGTTTTCTTCTTCGAGCGCGACGCCCATATCTTGAAGCGGATCGGTGATGACGCGGCGAGCCTCGTCGCGCGCGAGGTATGACAGCGGCATCAAATTGCAAAAGTTGAAAAAGACGAGACGCGGGTTGTGCAATGCCGCGTTGAGTGTTTTCTCACCACAAAAAACGAAACGCGTTTTGGCTTCTTGCGAAAGCGCGCGCAGAACCTGGAACAATCGTTCGCCGTTCGCAATGTCGTATGCCAGCACATCGTCAATCTCGTCGAACAGCATGACGATAATTCGTTGCGGGTACTGCGTGGCAACATTGCGCGCCATCGCGCGAAATCCTTCCGGGTCGCGCGTGGGCATGGGCTGTTGCCACATCGTATCCACCGCACTAAAGAATTCGGTGTGATTATGCACCGCCTGACAATCGAGATAAAGCGGATGATATTCGGGCGAATTTTTCAACAGGTGATGCACGCGCGCCAACACGGATGTTTTGCCAATCTTGCGCCCGCCGACGATGGCAAAGTTGGCATCACGCACCGTTCGCACAATCGTCTTGAGCTCGTGCTCGCGCCCAAAGAACATGTTCTCCGGCACCGGCCC
>CAZPIR010000712.1:0-1707 GCA_964586085.1 uncultured Anaerolineaceae bacterium
GCAGAGCAGGATGCCCGGTGCATTGACCAGGGCACGGGCGATGGCGACGCGCTGGCGCTCGCCGCCGGAGAGTTCCGCCGGGCGGTAGTGGAGCCGTTCGCCGAGTCCGACGCGTTCGAGCAGTTTTGCAGATTCGATGCGCGCCTGTTGTGCGCTCAACCGCCGATTGAAAATCAGCGGCGACTCGACATTGTCGCCGATGCGTCGGCGCGGATTGAGCGATGCACTCGTGTCCTGAAACACGGCTTGCACGTCGGCGCGAAATTGGCGATGCTCTTCGCCTTGCAGGGATGCGAAATCGCGTCCGCCATAACTCAACGCGCCGGACGTTTGCGGAATCAAGCCGAGCAACATGCGACCCAGGGTTGACTTGCCCGACCCCGACTCGCCGACGAGCGCGACCGTTTCGCCCGGTTGAATCGCAATCGAAACATTGTCCACCGCGCGCAAATTCGCATTGCCGCGAAATAATCCGAGGCGCACACGAAAATCTTTGATGAGGTTTGTGCCGGTTAGCATGGTATCTTTCGTAAAAAGGTAAACAGGTATACAGGTAAACAAGTAAACAAACGAGGTGCAATGACGTGTCTACGTGTTTAACTGTTTACTTGGTCACTTCCAAATATCACTCGCCGCCGCGCGTTCGACATTCCAACACGCGACTGCACTCGCGTCGTTCGCGACGAACGGCGGCTCTTGTTTGCATTGCGCGCTCGCAATCGGACAGCGCGGCGAGAAACGACAACCTGTGGGCAGTTCGTTCAAATTCGGCACGGTGCCGGGAATCGCAAACAATTCCGCGCTCGCGCTTTCGAGACTGACCGTACTGCGAAGCAAACCTTGGGTGTACGGATGATGCGGCGCGCGGAACAATTCGCGCGTCGTGTTCGCCTCGACGATTTTCCCGGCGTACATCACGTACACGCGATCACACATCTCGGCAATCACACCCAAGTCATGCGTGATGAGCAAAATCGCCGCGCCGGTTTGGTCGCGCAGGTCGCGCATCAAATCGAGAATCTGCGCCTGCACAGTCACATCGAGCGCGGTTGTCGGCTCATCCGCAATCAACAATTTCGGCGCGCACGCCATCGCGGTTGCAATGAGCGCGCGTTGTTTTTGTCCGCCGCTGACCTGGTGCGGATACCGCTGAATAATCAACCCAGGATCGGGCAAGCCAGTTTGCTCGACGAGTTCGCGCGTGCGCGCTTGTACATCGCCCGCAAATTTGTGCGCGTGCAATGGCTCGGCGATTTGATTGCCGAGCGTCATCAACGGATCGAGAAACGTCGCGGGGTCTTGAAAAATCATCGCCATCTGCGCGCCACGCACGTGACGCAATTCGTCCGGTTTCAGTTTAAGCAAATCGCGCTGGTCGAGCAAGACCTCGCCGCTTGTCACGCGCGCAGCTTGCGTCGGAAACAATTGCATGAGCGAAAACGAGGTCATGCTTTTGCCGCAACCCGATTCGCCGACGAGTCCGACAATCTCGCCGCGTCGCACATTGAACGACACATCGTCAACCACGCGCAACCAGCCGCGTCGTTGACGAATTTCCGTCACGAGATGTCGCACATCTAAAATAATGTCGTTCATGCCGTCTCCTGCAAACGCGGATTGAGCGCGTCGTTCAGCGCATCGCCCAGCACGTTGATCCTGAAGGTTTGATGGTTCTGGAAAAAGAAACGGCTCTGGAAAATTTTTGCG
>CAZPIR010000713.1:0-1699 GCA_964586085.1 uncultured Anaerolineaceae bacterium
CGGGCACGCGCTCGTACTCTCCGACGCGACGTTTGGTTTGTGGAGTGGTACGGCAGTCAATGACACGTCCCAGGTTGTCGCGACGGCGGCATCGTTCAGCAATCGTTCGCTCGACATTGCGGCGATTGTGAAACTGACGCGCAACGTGTTCCTGGGTCCCGTGATGATTATGATGGGTTTCATCTATGCGCGCGCGACGCATCACTCGACGAAAAAAATGTCTATGCGCCCGGTGATTCCCTGGTTCGTCGTCGCGTTTATCGGAATGTCGTTACTGCGGACGCTTGGGATCGCCGCCGGCATTTTGCCGCAAAGCGTGGACAAGCCGGAGCATTTGTTTGTCAGCGCGGCGTGGCTCAAGATGGCAGACGATGTGTCCAAGTTCGCGATTTTGTGCGCGCTTACCGGCATTGGCTTGAGCACGAACATTGCGAGTCTGCGTAAAGCCGGCTGGCGACCGTTCATCCTCGCGTTGATTGTGGCGTCCGCGCTCGCGGTGGCAAGTCTCACGGTGATTCTGATTTCAGGTTTGGGGGGATGATGCAATTTCAAATTCCGTACGGCAGAACAAAATTATCATTCTCGATTCCCGATTCATTTCACGCCGAACTCATCGCACCGGCGGCAATTCCGCCTTTGCCCGATGCGATGCGCGGTGAGTGACGCGCTGGATGCGCCGCTCGCTTTCGATTGGACAAAATTTGCGAATGCGAAATCGGTCGCGATTGCGATCAACGACAAGACGCGCCCGGTGCCGCTTCCTGTTTTGCTTCCACCATTGTTGCAAAAACTCGAACGCGTCGGCATTGCGCGTGAAGCGATCACGCTTGTGATTGCGAACGGCACGCATCCGCCGATGCGCCCGGACGAATTCGGCGCGGTGGTGCCAGCAGAAATTTTATCGCGTTACCGTGTCATCTCGCACGATTGCGACGATGCGGCGAGTATGATCGAACTCGGCACGACATCGCGCGGCACACGCGTGTTGGCGAATCGCGAATTTTGTAGCGCGGATTTGCGCATCGCTGTCGGCGACATCGAGCCGCATCAGTTCCAGGGATTTTCCGGCGGCGTCAAAGCGGCGGCGGTTGGGGTGGCTTCACGCGAGACGATCACGCAAAATCATTCCTGGATGATGGATGAGCACGCGTATCAAGGTCACTATGACGACAATCCGGCGCGCCAGGATGTGGAAGAGATCGGCAAGTTGATGCGCGTGGATTTTGCGCTCAACCCAGTGATTAACGAGGAAAAGAAAATTGTCGGCATCTTTGCGGGTGAACCCATCGCGACGATGCGCGCGGGGATGCCGCTCGCGCTCGACCTGTATCGTGTGCGTGTGTCCGCGCCGTTCGATGTGATCATTGTTTCGGCGGGCGGTTATCCCAAAGACCTGAACGTGTATCAAGGACAAAAAGCGTTGGGGCACGCGACGCCGGTGATGAAACCGGGCGGCACGGTAATCTGGGTCGCGGCGTGTCCTGAGGGTGCGGGTGGCAAGGCATACGAAAATTTCATCACGACGATGTCATCGCACCAGGATGTGCTTGATTATTTCAAAACGCATCCATTCAAACTGGGCGTGCACAAGGCGTTTCAAATCGCGCGCGATGCGGCACGGACACGCTTGTTGATGGTGACGGACATTGCGCCCGACCTCGCGAAAAAATTATTGCTCCCGCGCGTGAACTCGCTCGAC
>CAZPIR010000714.1:0-1684 GCA_964586085.1 uncultured Anaerolineaceae bacterium
GATGCCAGCGGGCACGTGCTCGATCACCTCGCGCAACACATCCCAGCCCGGCGCGCCCCAGACTTCAAAGAACGCGCAATTGGTTTTGAACGCCAATGCGAATTCAGCCGTCGCGTCAATCAAGCGAAAACATTGTTCGCGCAAACTGGCAATTGAATCGGCACGCGGATCAAGACCGACGCAAAGAAGCGAGTTAGCTGATTGCGCGCGCGTGGTGAGTGTATCAAAGAAATTCATGATGATCCTTTTCATGGTGCGTGATGCGTGTTCTGTCTTTTTACGCACCACGCATCACGTATCGCGATTTACGCCTTGCCTAGCACCATTGCGAGCAAAGCCATGCGGATGTACAAACCGTACTCCATCTGGCGAAAGTACGCGGCGCGCGGATCGCTGTCGAGTTCCATCGAAATTTCGCCGACGCGCGGGAGCGGGTGCATCACGATCATTTTTTCTTTTGCGGGCTTGAGCGTGTCGGGCGTGATGACATACGCGTTCTTGACCGATTCGTACTCGCTCTGATCTTCAAAGCGTTCTTTTTGCACGCGCGTCACGTACAACACATCGGTTTCCGGCAGAACGGGCGCAAGTTCGGTGTACTCGTTTTGCGTGATGCCTTGCTTGCGTAATTCTTCGACGAGATGCAACGGCATCCGCAAAATTTCCGGCGACACGTAATTGAGCTTGACGTGATACAGCGCAAGCAAGCGTGCGAGCGAGTGAACTGTGCGACCGTATTTCAAATCGCCGAGCATCGTGACGGTGAGACCTTCGAGCTTGCCGAGTTCTTCGAGAATCGTGAACGCGTCGAGCAGTGCCTGGGTCGGATGTTCGCCGACGCCATCGCCGGCGTTGATGATGGGCTTGCGGCAGTACTGCGCTGCGGTTGCCGCCGCGCCGGTTTCGGGATGACGCAGAACGATAATGTCCGAGTAGCATTCGAGCGTGCGCACGGTGTCGGGCAACGATTCGCCTTTGGCAACGGACGAGTAGCGCACTTCGTTGATCGGGATTGCACTCCCGCCCAAGCGTTCAATCGCCGAGATGAACGACGACGACGTGCGCGTGGAGGGTTCGTAGAACAACGCGGTCATCACCTTGCCTTTGAGCAGATCGAACGAACCGACGCGCTCGACCATCGTGCGCATTTCGTTCGCGACCGCGAAAATCGTATCCAGGTCGCCGTGAGAAAATTGCTTGACCGATAAGATGTCCTTGCCGTACAACATGCCATCGCGTTTTTCGCCGAAAGGCAGTTGCATTGAATCACGTCCCATTTTGTCCTCCTGAAATTTTTTATGCTCGCACATCGCGTCCCGAACCTGGGAGCGCGAAAATTTTTCCATCTTCAAACGCGGTTTGTCCGCGCAAGACCACGCGCGTCACGCGCCCGCGCATCGTCCAGCCCTCGAACGGCGTCCACTGCGCGCGCGAAAACATCTCTGCGCCGTGCGCGACCCAGGTTGCCTCGGGATCGAACTCGACCCAGGTTTCCGGTTGCGCTGGTAAGTTGAAAATACGTTTTGGATTTTCGTACATTCGCGCGACGAGCCCATCGAGGGTCAATTCGCCGGAGCGCACAAGCTCATAGTACAGCGGCAGAGCCGTTTCCAATCCTGGGAATCCCGGGGGCGGCTTGGTCGAATCTTTTTCTTGGCGTGTGTGCGGTGCGTGATCAATAACA
>CAZPIR010000715.1:0-1675 GCA_964586085.1 uncultured Anaerolineaceae bacterium
GACGAGCCGACGAGCGCGCTCGACGCGCAATCCGAGTACGAGTTGTTCGTGAAATTTCGCGAGTTGGTGCGCGGACGATCTGCCGTGCTCATCAGTCATCGTTTTTCCACCGTGCGCCTCGCCGATTGTATTTACGTTTTGCAAGACGGGCGCATCATCGAACGCGGCGCGCACGACGAGTTGATGGCGCAACGCGGCACGTACGCGCGCTTGTTTGAAACCCAGGCACAGTACTATCGTTAAACCTCTTGCATCATTTTTCTCTCGGTGTTAAACTGGGTTCGTAAATAATTTTTTAGAGGGCGACCTATGAATCAAATTGCTATTGTCACCGATAGCGCCGCAAGCATCCCCGAACGTCTGATTGAATCGTTGAACATTCACTGGGTTCCGTATTACATTCATCGCGGACAAGAAGTATTGCGCGACCTCGTCCCTGCGCCGCGCGGAACCTTTTATCGCTGGCTTCCCACCGCGATCGAGTTACCCAAAACCGCCAGTCCAGGTCCGGGCGATTATTTCGAACTGTACGAATCGCTCATTGCCCAAGGCGCGCGCGAGATTGTCAGCATTCATATGACTTCGAAAGGAAGCGGCGCGTATCAAGCCGCGCTCGTCGCCAAGACGATGATTGAGGAAAAAGCGCCCAACGTTCGCGTCGAAGTGATTGACACGCTGAATGTTTCGATGTGCCAGGGCTGGATGGCCATCGAAGCGGCGCGCGCGGTCATCGCCGGCAAAAATTTTGCCGAGGTCGTCGCACTGGTGCGCGGAATGATTCCGATTACACGGATGATTCAAACGGCGGACACGCTCAAATATTTGTACATGGGTGGACGCATCGGACGCGCAAAGCATTTGGTCGGCACGCTCCTCAACATCAAGCCGTTGATCGGAATGGAAGATGGGGTCATCGTTCCACTCGGCTCGGCGCGCAGTCGTCACAAAGCGTACGAAGCGATTGTGGATTTGATTGAACAAGCCGTGGGCAAAAATGCGCGCATCAAAATCGCGTACATGCACGCCGCGGCAGAAGATGAAATCCTCAAACTGAAACATTTGGTCGAGGAACGTTTTACGTGCGTGGAATCGTTGATCGCCGAACTGTCGCCCGCGCTCGGCGTGCATACCGGACCCGGCACAGCGGGCGTGTGCTATTTTCCGGTGCGCGACTAGGTCAACGCGCGTGCCATAAATTGCGCGCGAGCGTAATCACACCCAGGACGATCAATAGAATGGGCCAGTACGCGCCAAAATAATTGACGCCGCCGAGGAACGAGCCGAAAATCGCGAACATGACGAGACTGATAAAAATCAGCCACGCACCCGCGCTCAAATTTTTCAGTGGCGCTTTGCCGAGCAAGCCCATCAAGATCGTGCCAACGCCGGCAAACCCCGGAATCAGCGTCCACGCGTACGCCCAACTTGCCCACTGCCCCGTGAGATTCTGCCAGTAGAGCAATCCGCCGATGCCGCCAAAGATCGCGGCGGGCATGGCGTAATCCGGGTTACGCATGATGAACGCGAGCAACAACCACATCGCGCCGAACGCGACGATGATGAGGGGCCAACTGTAACGCGTGTTGAACCATTCGCCGAGACCTGGAACGAGTTGCATCGCCAAAAACCAGCCACCCAGCAAAACTAGAATCAAACCACCGGCAATACTCGACCG
>CAZPIR010000716.1:0-1672 GCA_964586085.1 uncultured Anaerolineaceae bacterium
GCTCGCCGTTAAAAACACGAACGGAATATCCACCGTGCGCGAGTCCCAACGCAATCGTTGCAATAATTCAAAGCCGTTCATCACCGGCATACGAATATCACACACGATTAAATCGGGTGAGGTAGCCGTGGCAAGTCGCAAACCTTCTTCGCCATCGCTCGCCGTTTGAACCTCATAACCCTCCCGCTTGAAGAGCGCGCGCAAACCAAACAACAAGTTGGGATCATCGTCCACTGCCAATATTTTTTTCTTCGCCTCGCTCATCTCCCAACCTCCGCCTGGGCAAGTTAATCGAATCGTCGCAACACTGCTTTGATGCGCACAATCAATTCCCGTGCGCGAAATGGTTTGACGATGTAATCCTCTGCGCCATTATTCAGACCCTTGATTACATCCTGATCTTCATCACTCCCCGTGAGAAAGATCAGTGGGATATTATCCATTTCTGAGTTTGCGCGCAAGTGGCCAAGCACGGTAAACCCATCCATCGCCGGCATCCGCAAATCGCACAAAATCAAGGATGGTTGTTCTTGGACGGCGAGGCGCAAACCCAACTCGCCATGGTTAGCCAGGATAGGCGAATAACCGGCATGGGTCAAGGTCATTTGCAAAGCAAGGAGAAAACTGGCGTCGTCGTCAATTACCAAAATTTTTTGCGCGGGCGGATTCATTTTCACCTCGCCTCGTGATAAAGTGGCAACCACACGGTAAAGGTTGCGCCACGATTCAGTTCGCTGGCAACCTCAAGGTGACCACCCAGCTTTTCGACAATGCCCTTGACGATGTACAAACCGATCCCGCTTCCGGGCACTTCGCCGCTCACCGCATTTTGTGCGCGGAAAAAGCGCGTGAACAAATAAGGTAAATCGGCGGACGGAATGCCCATGCCCGAATCGCTGACTTGAATCGCCACGCCATCATTCTGCACGTGCGCGCTCACCTGCACCTTGCCTTGTGCGGGCGTGAACTTGACTGCATTACTCAACAGGTTGACAAAGATTTGTTGCAAACTTTCGGCGCTCGCATTCACTACCATCGGCTCGCTGGCAATGTCAGTCTGCATTACAATCTGCTTGGCTTCAGCTTGCAAAGCAACCGCGCTCTGCGCCTCGCGCAACGCGATGCCCAGGTGAATTGGTGCAAGCGCAATTTGCAGATTGCCTTTTTCCAAACGGCCGGCGGCAAGCAGTTTTTCGACAAGGATGCGTTGGCGTTTGAGTTCGCGTTGCATCACTTGCCAGTACTCGTCCAATTCTTGCGGCTCACCACCCTCTTGAATCAGGTCCGCCATCATCATCACCGTCGTCAAGGGCGTGCGTAACTCGTGCGCCGCGCGATTGATAAAATCGGATTTCATTTGTTCGAGCACGGCGCGTTCACTAATGTTGCGCACGATGGCTAACACTTCACTGTCGTGGCTTGCCGTGCCTGGCACTCCGCTGACCACCAAGCGCGCTTCAAAGGTTTGCGTGCCCTGCATCATGGGCAATTCGTACTCGAACGTTTGCAGTTTGCACGTAGCAAGGGTCGTCTCAATTTTTTCGATGGTCAGGTCGGCGACCGGCGGCGGCAACACATCACGCAACGATTCGCCGATAATGTCACTGGGCAAACGCAACAAATCCTGGGCTTGACTCGCTTTGAAATCGAGAATTTTGCCGGCGCGATCCAA
>CAZPIR010000717.1:0-1671 GCA_964586085.1 uncultured Anaerolineaceae bacterium
GACGGACCGTTTCGCCGAGGGCGCGTTGTACTTTGGCATTTTGTTTTGGTACACGCAACAAAATCTCACCACCATCATCTACCTGATTTATTTTACGTTGCTCGGCTCGTTAATGGTCAGTTACGCGCGCGCACGCGCCGAAGGCATCGGCGTCGAATGCAAAGAGGGCTGGTTCACCCGGTTCGAGCGCATCGCGTTGCTCATCATCGGTCTATTGTTGACCGCATTTTTCGGCGACCCGCCACTGTTTGTCGTGCTCGCCATCCTCGCCGTGTTTACCAACATCACGGCGATACAAAGAATGTGGTTGGTGTACCAAGCCACCAAGTAGGATTCGCGTGAGTACTCCATACTCGATTTGGCAAACGCGCCTTATCGCTCCATTTCTACGCGCACTCACCGGCAAACCCAGATCATTGAGTCATGACCTGGGTTTGCTTTTGCAAGGCGCGCATCCCACTCCGCGCGCACTCGGCATCGAGCACATTCCTTCTGATTCTCCATGCATCGTCGTCATTAACCACTATGATCGTCCTGGGTTGGGCGCATGGTGGGGCGCGGCGATTGTGTTGACGACAATTGCCGCGCATCGGACGCACGAACCATACGAGGTACATTTTATGATGGCGCGCGAGTGGTGGTATCCGAGTGGATTCGGGCGATGGATCAAACAACCCATCACACGGTGGGCATTTGGTCAATTAGCGAAAACGTATGGACTCGTTGCGTTGCCGCCGGTCGTCGAACATTATCGCGGCACAGCGGCATACGCAATTCGCCGCGCACTCACATTGACACGTGGCGACAATCCGCAACTGGTTGGACTTGCACCAGAGGGAACGACCGGGCAAGGTCTTGCATTGTGCGAACCGCCGATTGGCAACGGATTATTTTTGACGATGCTCGCGCATGACAAAATTCCATTTTTGCCAGTGGGCTTGTACGAAGAAGACACGTTGATTGCGAAATTCGGCAAGCCGTTCGAGTTGCACGTGCCGCACGCCTTGCCACGCGAACAGCGCGACCGGGAAGTGGCGCGACAAGTGATGACACGTATCGGCGCATTACTGCCGGAAAAAATGTGGGGCTCGTATCACAACGACGTGCGAAATTTTCTTGGCGCAAACGGACACGAATGAACGTGGGGTTATTTTTTATCTGCGTTTGTCCACGTTCGTCTGCGTCCCATTTTGATTGACTATGAATCGTATCATTACCCTGACAACCGATTTTGGTTTACGCGATGGATTCGTCGGCGCGATGAAAGGCGTTATCCTCGGCATCAATCCGCAAGCGACCATCGTGGACATTACCCACGACATCGCGCCGCAAAATATTGAGCAAGGCGCGTTTTTGTTTGCGAACGCCATACGATTTTTTCCCGCGCACACAATTCATGTTGTCGTCGTTGACCCAGGTGTGGGTACATCACGTCGCTCCATCGCGATGCAAAGCGGTGAAACGATTTTTGTCGCGCCGGACAACGGTGTGCTGACCTCTGCTGTCAATTCTCCGTCTTCCGTCTTTCATTTGAATCGTCCCGAGTACTGGCTTGCCGACATTTCGCGCACGTTTCACGGTCGCGATATTTTCGCGCCGGTCGCCGCGCATTTATCACTCGGCGTGCCGCTCGAAAACATAGGCGAGCGAATTGACGCTTGGGTGCACCTC
>CAZPIR010000718.1:0-1658 GCA_964586085.1 uncultured Anaerolineaceae bacterium
GTGGGCGTTGGGATGAGTGTGGCGGGCGCGCGACTGGGTTGCGGTGAATTGGTGATGGGTGCATTCGCAATCTCGATGCGTGGTTCACCGGGAGGCATCGCGGAAAAAATTCCAAATGCAAACCAGACCAGGATCAGGGCGAGAATAATTCCGCCGATGATCAAGATGAGTTGACGGTCTTGGGCTTGGCGTTCGCGTCGCCGCACGGTTTTGCGATCCATCATCGCTAGTATATTTAGATTCGCTGTTTGCGCAATTGGCGCGGCTCGATTAAAATGCCGCCTATGTTCAATCAACTCTCCTTTATGCAATTCCTCTCAACCGATGGTCGTTGGTTGTTCGGTACGCGCATCGTGCGTCTGCTCGCGTACGGATTTCTCTCTGTCATCCTGGTTTTGTACTTGACCCAGGTTGGCTTGGACGAATCGGCTATTGGTGTGCTTCTCACGCTGACCTTGATTGGCGATGCCGTGATTTCGTTGTGGCTCACAACCTCGGCGGATCGTCTTGGACGCCGCAAGACCTTGTTCATCGGCGCGGCGTTGATGATTTTTGCCGGAGTGATTTTTGCGCTCACGCAAAATTTTGTTTTGCTGATTGCCGCCGCCATCATCGGCGTCATCAGTCCAAGCGGCGGCGAGATTGGTCCGTTCCTTTCGATTGAGCAAGCCGCGCTCGCGCACATCGTGCCGAACGAACAACGCACGCGCGTGTTCGCGTGGTACAACCTGGTCGGCTCGTTTGCGACTGCGCTCGGCGCGTTGCTTGGAGGCGGGCTGGCGCAAATTTTGCAAGCACAAGGTTTCGCGCCGCTCGACAGTTATCGCGCGATCGTGGTCGGCTATGCCGTGTTTGGCGGAATGCTCGCATTGATGTTCAGTCGCTTGTCGTCCCAGGTCGAAACGACTCACCGCGTCGCGACGACACGCATCGGATTGCATCGTTCGCGCGGCATCGTGTTGAAATTGAGCGCATTGTTTGCGCTCGATGCGTTTGGCGGCGGATTCGTCGTGCAGAGTTTGCTCGCGTACTGGTTTCGTGTGCGGTTCGATGTCGAACCGGCGACGCTCGGCGCGATCTTTTTTGCGGCGAACATTCTTGCCGGCATCAGCGCGCTGTCCGCCGCGCGCATTGCCGCACGCATCGGACTCATCAACACGATGGTCGTCACGCACATCCCCTCGAACGTGTTGTTGATGCTCGTGCCGCTCATGCCCAATCTCCCGCTCGCGATTTTGGTTTTGCTCGCGCGCTTTAGCATTTCGCAAATGGACGTGCCAACGCGTCAATCGTACACAATGGCCGTCGTTGATCCCGACGAGCGTTCTGCCGCGTCCGGCGTGACGACGATTGCGCGCTCAATTGGCGCGGCGCTCTCGCCGACCTTGACCGGCATTTTGCTCAGCGCGTCGCTCATCAGCGTCCCCTTTTTTTTGAGCGGCGGTTTGAAAATTATTTACGACCTGTCTTTGTGGCGCAGTTTTAACGCCGTGAAACCACCGGAGGAAAAGTAAAAAGTGGACAGTAATCTGTATTCAGCAAGGCAGTCTGAATCCTGATTACTGAATACGGATTACTGGATACTGAAAATGTCACTCGAAAATTCATTGCTCAAAAAAATTCGCGCAGAGAAAAATGCGCGCTTTAAAAACCTGGGA
>CAZPIR010000719.1:0-1656 GCA_964586085.1 uncultured Anaerolineaceae bacterium
CTACTGTCTTTGGTTTACCGATTACCTTCCATGCATGCGTGCCATCAAATCATCGAGCAGACCGGCGACGTACCGCACCGCGCCAATCGAGCGCGCGTACTGCATTCGCACCGGACCCAGGACGCCGATGATGCCGGTCGCTTCGCCGGGCAAGCCGTACCGTGTAAGCACGACGCTGTAATCGCCACGCTCGTCGTACTGATTCTCGCTTCCGATCACAACCTGGATGCCTTGCGCCGGAGCCAGGTCGCTCATCATCGTTTCGAGCGCGCTCCGTTGTTCGAGCATTTCGAGCAGGGCTTGCATTCGGTCAATCGCGGAAAATTCCGGCTGGCGCAAAATATCAATCATGCCGTCGCGATACACATCCTGGGATGAGCGCGTGTCCACTTGGCGCATCAAATCGAGCACGACGCTGACAACATTGCTCTCGAACATGGACAGCGCAAGATTCAACGTGCGAATGTGATCGGTGTTGCGTCCGCCGAGATGCTCGTTCAAGCGGTTCGAGATGCGCAACATTTCTTCTTGCGTCACGGCTTGCGGTAAGGCAAGCATCTGTTGCTTGACCGTGCCTTCATGCAAAACGAGCACGAGCAAAGCAACCTGGTCGCTGATGGCGACGAGTTGCAAATTTTTGAAACGACAGCGTTCGGATTGTGGCGCGGTCACGAGCGCGGCGCCGTGCGAAGCGTGCGCGAGGACTGCCGCCGCGAGTCGCATCCACTGGTCCATGTCGAGCGTGACTTGATGAAATTGATGGCGAATCATTCGCTGTTCGACGAGCGGCAGTTCAAACTCTTCCATCAACGACTCGACGAAATAGCGATAGCCCTTTTCGGTGGGGATGCGTCCCGCCGAAGTGTGCGGGTGCGTCAAAAAGCCAAGCTCTTCGAGCGCGGAAAGTTCGTTGCGGATAGTGGCAGAACTGACCCCCAAACCGCGCTGACGAACCGTCTCCGAGCCGACGGGCATGGCGTTTTCAACGAATTCTTGCACCACCAACGCCAAAATTCGACGTTGACGCTCGCTCAAGTCTGTCATAAAATTTGCAACTCGCTAAATTAGCACTCTCGATATTCGAGTGCCAGAATTTTACCACAATGAAAAGCCATTGTCAAGAGGTTTGCGGAAGAGATTGGGGTTTAGCTTGATTGGCGCGGCGAGATAGTTGATGTCTTGTGCCGAGAGTTTACAAATCGTCGTTTGCCCTCGTAATGGGTTAGCTTTGTACCGGGTAGGTTTTCCGGGTATGATATAATCGAACCAGGATTGGTATGCCGTATTCAAATTCAAACCAAAAGGAGAACCACGATGGGCGATTTACTCGATTTCTTGATCACGATTTGGGATGCCGGTGAAATCTATGAAAAACATGGTTTGAAAGGTTGTGTGCTCAGTGTGTTGGCGATTATTGTGATTATTGGCGGCATCATTGCACTGGCGTGGTGGTTGGGACAGGGCACGTCTTGATCCAACAATGATGGTACTGGGGTTGGGTTACCAGAGTCATGGGGGAATCTAGTCCCATTGTCCGTATAGGAAAAAAAGACTAGAATCTAGTCGAACATTAAAATGCCCTCCGATAAAGGCAAAGCCGGTGAAAACCGGTGACGCAAAGCTACGGGCCTACTGTCGCAAGACAATGGTCGCCGA
>CAZPIR010000720.1:0-1649 GCA_964586085.1 uncultured Anaerolineaceae bacterium
CACTCCGACCTTGTTTTTTGCAAGGAGGAGCGATGCCATCAAACACTCAACTTGGCTTGGGCATTCTCGGGGGAGCAATTCTGCTCGGCGTCATTGCCGACCAACTCTTGGTCGTGACGCCCTGGGGTGTGAATGTTGCGATTGTGGTCGCGCTCATCGCGGTCGCGGTTTTCGTTTTAACCAAACTGTATCGTGTCGAATTGACCGGCGAAGGTCGCTATCTCTTTTTGCCGGCGCTCGCGTTTGCCGCCTTGTTCATGGGGCGCGATTCGACGATGCTCTTTATCGCGAACCTCTTGACCCTGTTGATGTTGTTCGCGTTGATCGGCTTTCGCACGCGCGCAGGTCAGCTTCGCATCGGCGGCTTGTTCGAGTACGCGGTCGGCGGAGTGATCGGCGCGCTCGAAGCCGGTTTGGGTGCGTTCGTGTTGTTGTTTAGCACAATCAAATGGAAAGACCTCGCCGAAACCAGGTCGTCGCGCGTCTGGCTTGCGCTTGGACGCGGCGTGCTGATCGCCATTCCCCTGGTGTGCATCTTTGGCGCACTGTTCGTCGCCGCGGACGCGGCATTTGAAGGTTTGCTCAAAAAATATCTGAACATCCAGAGCATTATCACGCACGGATTTTGGATTGCGGTATTGACCTGGATCGCGCTGGGATTTTTGCGGCAAACGCTTTTAGCCAGTCACTGGGAATCGCTGAACATCAAACTGCGTCCGTTCGTTACAACCGGCGTGATCGAAATGGCAGTTGTGCTTGGTTTGCTGAATGCACTTTTTCTCGCATTCGTGCTGGTGCAATTCTTTTATCTTTTCGGCGGCGCATCGCTTGTCGAATTGACCAAATTATCTTTTGC
This sequence comes from uncultured Anaerolineaceae bacterium, assembly GCA_964586085.1. GTDB lineage: Bacteria > Chloroflexota > Anaerolineae > UBA4142 > UBA4142 > JACRBM01. The sequence continues at coordinate 857 of CAZPIR010000720.1, forward strand.
CGAGTACGCGCGCCGCGGTTTTTTCGAGTTGGTCACAGTCGCTGCGCTCGTTCTGCCGATGTTGTTGGTCGCGGATTGGATCGTGCGGCGCGATCATCCTGCGCATCTGCGAATTTTTCGCGGACTCGTGGGGGCGCTCGTCGCGTTGCTGTTCGTGGTTATGTTCTCTGCCGTGCGGCGGATGGGCTTGTATATGGAAACGTACGGGCTGACTGAATTGCGCGTTTATACGACCGCGTTTATGGGTTGGCTCGCGCTGGTCTTTGGGTGGTTTCTCGTTACGGTGTTGCGCGAACAGCGCGAGCGATTTGCGTTCGGCGCGCTCATCGCGGGGCTGGTGATCGTGGTCGCGTTGAACGTACTTAATCCCGACAATCTGATCGTGCGCACGAATGTTGGACGCGAAACACAAAGCGTGGCAAGCCGCATTCCGTTTGACGCGCCATACGTGACATTGCTCAGCGCCGACGCGGTTCCCGCGCTTGTCGAGGCGATGCCGCAGATGAAAAAATCGGACGCATGTTACATCGCGGCTCAACTTGTGCGCCGGTATTCACCGCCCGCGCAATTCGATTGGCGCACATGGAATGCTAGTCGCGCCAAAGCGTGGGCTGTCGTCGGCAGGAACACCGAGATGCTAAAACAGGTCACGTGCTCGGCGCGTTGAGGTCAAAGATAAATCGGGAGATAGATGTTTACGCCGAGCACAGGCGAACCGAATTGTGTGCGAAAGACACGCACGGCGAGGGATTTTTCCTCGCCGTTTTGATTTTCCAAAAAATGATTTGACGCA
>CAZPIR010000721.1:0-1642 GCA_964586085.1 uncultured Anaerolineaceae bacterium
CGCCTTGCTTACATTCGGGACACGTCACCCCGGTCGCCGCGCTTCCGCCGCTTGCGGACAGATTGCGTGTATTTTTGCATTCCGGAAATTTTGAGCACGCGATAAATTTGCCAAAGCGTCCGCGCTTGACGACCATCGGCGCGCCGCATTTGTCGCATACCTCGTTCGTCATTTCGACGGGCAAGGTCACGCTCGGCATTTCGTCGCTCGCGCGGTCGAGAGTCGCTTTGAACGGCGCGTAAAAATCGCGCAGAACCTGCACCCAGTTCGCTTCGCCGTCCGCGATTTTATCGAAACGTTCTTCCATCTGCGCGGTGAATTGAATGTCCACTTCGGTTGGAAAATGTTTGACGAGCAAATCGTTGACGGTGAATCCCAGGTCGGTTGGTTTGAGTTTGCGGTCCGGCATTCGATCCACGTAACCGCGCTCCTGGATCGTCGAGAGAATCGGCGCGTACGTCGAAGGGCGACCGATGCCATTCGCTTCGAGCGCCTTGATGAGCGTCGCCTCGGTAAAGCGCGGCGGCGGCTCGGTGAAATGTTGTTCGGGAAAAATGCCGAGCAGGTCGAGCGGCTCGTCGCGTGCGAGCGGCGGCAGTTTGCGATTCGTCTCGTCGTCCTCGTCTGCGTCGTCTTTGCCTTCGCGATACACGGCGAGGAAACCTGGGAATTTCAGGATGGAGCCGTTGGCGCGGAAGAGAAAATCAGACAGAGGACGAAGGACGGAGGACGAATGTTCGTCTTTCGTCTTTCGTCTTTCATCTGCCGAAATATCTACCGCCGTCGTATCAAAAATCGCGCTGGCCATTTGCGACGCGACGAAACGTTTCCAAATCAAATCGTACAGCTTGAATTGGTCGGCGTCGAGATGTTCGCGAATCGAATTGGGTTCGCGGAATGTACTCGTCGGTCGAATCGCTTCGTGCGCTTCTTGCGCGCCCGCCACTTTTTTGGAATAGATGCGCGGCGTCGGCGGCAAATACTCGTCGCCAAATTTTTCTTTGATGAACGCCCACGCTTCCTTGCCCGCACTCGCCGAAATGTTGGTCGAGTCGGTCCGCATATACGTAATCAAACCGACCGTGCCTTCGCCGATGTTGACGCCCTCGTACAATTTTTGCGCGGTTGCCATCGTGCGTTTGGGATTGAAACCCAGTTTACGCGACGCCTCTTGTTGCAACGAGGACGTGATGAACGGCGGCGATGGATTGCGTCGCTCGTCTTTGCGCCGCACATCAAGCACGGCGTACGCGCACTGTTCGAGAATCGCTTTTAACTTGAGCGCATCGTCGCCAGTGTGACACTCGAAATCCTTGTCGGCAACCTTTATCAACTTGGCGCGAAATGTTTGTTGGTCTGTTGACTGGCGACTGTTGGCTGGCGACTGTTTCGCCAACTCTGCTTCGATTGACCAGTATTCGACCGCGACAAATGCCTGAATCTCGCGCTCGCGTTCGACGACAAGACGCACGGCGACGGATTGCACGCGCCCCGCACTCAAATTTTTTGTGTTGATTTTTTTACGCAGCAACGGCGAAATTGTGTAGCCGACAATGCGATCCAACACGCGCCGTGCCTGTTGCGCGTCCACGAGTTGCAAATTGATTTCGCGCGGATGTGCGAACGCGTGGTCAATCGCATC
>CAZPIR010000722.1:0-1640 GCA_964586085.1 uncultured Anaerolineaceae bacterium
ATGCGGTCAACTCGCCGCTCCTCTCGCGCTTTTTGAACAAGATCAATGTCATCTATCCGCCGGTTGAGATGGCGCGACCTGACCCGCAAGCGGTTGCATTGCTAAAGAAAAAATATCACGCCGAAGGTAGTTGCGTTGTCGGTTTCGCCGCGCGGTTCGCTGAAGAAAAAGGCATTGATTATTTGATCGGCGCAATCCCACTCGTCGCGGAGAAATGTCCGTCGGTGAAATTTTTGCTCGCGGGCGAAACGCTCAAGGTCATCGGCGAAAATGTGTGGGAACGCCTGCAACCGCAGATCGAGGCGAATCGCCAGTACATCGAAATTCTCGGCACCGTGCCGAACAAAGAGATGGGCAACTTTTTTGGCGCGTGCGATGTGTTGACGGTGCCCAGCATCAACTCGACCGAGTCGTTTGGCTTGGTGCAGGTTGAAGCAATGTTGAGTGGTTGCCCGGTCGTCGCCTCGAATTTACCGGGTGTGCGCGAACCAGTGCGCGTGACCGGCATGGGCGAAATCGTCGAGCCGCGTGATGCGCGCGCGCTTGCCGATGCGCTTCTCAAGGTCGTTTCGAACAAAGCCCAGTATCAGCGTCCGCGTCAAGAGATCGAATCCATTTTCGCCATCGAGACCACTGTCGCGGCATACGAAAAATTATTCGGCGAACTCGTTCAGTAACATGACCGAATCCACCTCGAAACAAATTCCTCGCGCCTCGGCGTGGCTTGCGTTGTTTGCGTTAGGCGCGCTCGCGCTCGCGGTTCTCGCGCAATTTGGCTACACCTTGTTTCACAATAACTTTGCCGCGCTGATTCTCTTTGCCGCTGCGCTGGGCGTGTGGGCAATTGTGTTGTGGGCAGACCGCGACCCAGCCAGTCCACGCGTGACCGAACGCGCGGTTGCGTTGCCGTCGCGTCGCCGTGTGCCGATGTCGTTTGCGGTGAGCGCGTTTGTGCTGGCGTTCATCACGTTCCTGCTTTCGGGCGACAATGAGTTTACGCCGGACAATCTGCTTGCGTGGGTGTTGAGTGTTGGAATATTTTTCTACGCGTTCTGGGAACCGGAGAAATCGCCGACCGAGTGGGCAGAGACGATCACCCGCTCGCTGGCGACTTGGCGCGCGCGGGTTTCGTCTAGTGTGACGATGTCGTGGCAAGTTGTTGCGCTCGCGCTGATCTTGCTAATCGCCACGTTCTCGATGTTTTATCGCCTTGCCGATACGCCAAACGAAATGACGAGCGATCACTCTGAAAAAGTGATGGTGATTACCGAGGTCATTGACGGCAAGCGTCCGATTTTTCTTTCGCTCGGTCCGGGACGCGAACCGATTTTTGCGTACATCGCCGCGTTCTATGTGAACGTATTGAATCACCCGCTCGATTTTGCGGCAATCAAATGGGGCACGGCGCTCGGCGGCATTCTCGTCGTGCTTGTCACATACTTGCTCGCGCGCGAATTGTTTGACGACCGGGTTGCGCTCATCGCCGCCGCGCTCACGGCGGTAAGCAAGTGGTTGATGATTGTTGCGCGCATCGGTTTTCGTTCGACGTTCACGCCATTGTTCGCCGCGTTGACGATGTTGTTTCTGTTGCGCGCGCTCAAGTTTCAAAAGCGCAATGATTTTTTGCTCGCCGGTTTATT
>CAZPIR010000723.1:0-1627 GCA_964586085.1 uncultured Anaerolineaceae bacterium
ATGCATCAACTCCCTCAAGCGGTGTCGGCGTTGGCGCACATGTACGCAAAATCGCCGGGATTCACACGCGCGATCATCCCGCGTAACAGAATCGTATAGTTACGTTCGAACGGCGCTTTGAGCACTTCGATTTCCTCGAACGTGTACGGACTGTAGACGCGACCCAACACTGTGCCACCCGGAATAATTTTGCCGAGTTGATCCAACCCAGTTTCAGGATAAAGCACGCCGCCGACATGTGGGTGAATCACTCCCATTTGTTTGACAACCGTTTGTTTCGCCGGCACTTCGGGTGCGCCATCCCACATTCCCAGGTACTTCATCCCATTGTAAATGCCGCGCACACCGCTTTGAATATAGTGACTAGTTGCATCATAACTGCCACCACCCAGTTCGACAACCACCGCCGGAATCTTTTGTTCCTCGGCGGTGCCGCTCAACGTGCCGCGATACCCGGGTCCATCGTAAAGCAGATTCGTGCCAAACGCGTACGACATTTCCGGGCGAATCTTGGACAAGTACGCATAATCTACTACAGGATGCACGCCGCCCGAATGCAGATCAATCAGGAATTGAACCTGGGGCAAGAATTTCGTAACGATGGTGTTCGCGATTTGCTCACTCACATAACCATCAGGCGCGCCGGGGAAATAGCGATTCAGGTTGATGCCATCATGCGGAGTGTGGCGACTCTGCGCTTCGTATGCCAAAGGATTGGCAACGGGCATGACGAGAAGCGTACCTTTTAATTTGGCGAGATCAATTTCGCTTAGGAATTTTTTGAGTGCAGAGAGCGGCAGTGGCTCGTCGCCATGCACTAACGCCGTGATGCCGAGCGTTGGTCCGGCTTGTGCGCCGACCAAACGATGCAAGGGCAAGGTCACGCGGAATCCACTCGCCATCGTAGTGACCGGAATTTCTTCATACGTTCGAGAACTCATTCGAGACTCCTTTTCAGAGTTGGTTTATTTCTTCGAGAACCACATTTGTGTTTCGACAATTACAAAATGCGTTATCCAAATTGGTGATCGCGGCTTGATGCAATTCGGGCGTCACCGCCGCGCACGCATCGGGAATCATAATCACATTGTAACCTAGGTCGCTCGCATCGCGCACCGTGCCTTCGACACAGCCGTTGGTTACCACACCGCACACGAGCAACGTATCCACACCCAGGTTGTGTAAGAGCTGATGAATCGCGGTAGAGTTGAATGGACTGGAGGACGTTTTCGAGAGAACAATGTCGTCCGTCGTCGGCGCGATTTCGGAAAGAATTTCCGAGTCCACCGAATCTTTGGGAACGACGACATTGACGTTACGATGTTGTCGCCCAACATCGCGCGCGTCGCGTGTGAGTGTCGCGATGCGCGTGTAAATCACGATGATGCCGGCGGCGCGACACACGGTAAGCAAACGTTGTTGATTTTGTACGGCGGCTTGAACAGCATGCCAGTAGTAGGCAAAATTTGCGCCGATGCCCGCCGCGTTCGCCTTGGCGCCCAAACCAAAATCCGGATGCGCGTCCGACTTTTGCATATCTACCACGATCAACGCAGACGACGCGCGGGCGATTACAAATCGGGGTAAATCCGGAAAAATCAATGTCAACCGATTTTCGGGAACATTA
>CAZPIR010000724.1:0-1621 GCA_964586085.1 uncultured Anaerolineaceae bacterium
TCCAACTACCAACAAGTACGTCAAGCATTGGTTACCTCCTCCTGGAATGATCCCACCGGGCGTTCCCGGGGCCGGGAATTCTGTGGCGGGGAATACACGACCGGGTTTGCGCCCAATCGGTTTTCCTTTTTTTCATCCTGGGCTTGCCAGGCGCAGTTTAGTTGCACCCAGTTGAAGGCGCGGTTGATTGTATCGTTGGCATCCATGAGTTTGAGCATAATCCAAATCGCCGCCAGGATCGCCACGCTAACGATAACACACGTATTCCCATCCATGTTCCGCCTCAGTCGTTGCACATACTTCAAGTCCGTCATCATCTGCGGGTGACTCGAGTTGACTCACGGTGTTCCATGGTGAGCCGTCCGGCTTGGGAATAGAGTGCTTGAAGTTGAGAGGATCGGAGACCGGACATTCGCCCGATCTCCTTTCCCTTGTGTCATGCGCTTGCCAGGCGTCTGGCAAGTACCCGATAGATCGCGATAGTTAACAGGGAGCCAAGGAAGCCGGCAAGAATGCTGAAAGCATGGATGCCGTTCGTGGCACGGAAATTCATTTTTTGCAAAATAAAATCCACATCCTGCTCTGCCTTCTCTTTGGTATAGCCGTACTGTTCCTGCACTAGCCCCACCAACTGCTCGCGCTTGCCCATTATTTTGTCGAGGTCGCGGTCGGCGATACGTCCCCATTGCTCAAGGACCTTGCCTCGGATTTGTTTCCACTTGCCTTGCAGAACATTTGAATTCATGGTGGCTCCTCCTGATTTCGTGATAGACCAAGTACGCGCGGGCTTATTGCTCATAGGTTGTAACAGACGGTGTGGTTGGATGGTAGAACAGCAACCAGACCAAGCGGATGATGAATGCGGCAATCAAGGCATACACGATTAGCGCGACGAGCGACGTGATTTCCAGCACATTACCTTCCATCGCCGGGTTGCCCATCAAGCTGTTGAAGGGGGCAACAAAGACTGCGGTGATGTTGTAAATGAAACTGGCAAAAGCGTTGTTCGCATTTGCGTCAATCAGTTTGAGCACGATACGCAGTCCGATCAATCCTTCGACGATGGCAAAAAAGAAACTGATCAACGCGGTAATCCATTGAAGCATCTGGCGCTGGCCGGCATTCGCATCCTGGGTTACTAGAACATTTGTAGACATGGCTACCTCCTTTAGGTATTTGGAAAATTTGATATGGTCTGATTCGCGGCTATGCAAGCCAGAGCCGGCGTAGCCGATTTTTGTAGTTTGCTGTTCATTCGGGCGCTGGATTATTGGTCGGATCTGCCGAGAGCGTACGTGGAACAGACAGCGCGAATTGCCACGATGCATCATTTGTCACTCCGAACAAAACGCCTTGCCACTGCGGATCAATGACGAGCCGCGTGATGATGATATCCATTGGCGAGTTTTCCAAAGACCACCACGTCGCACCGCCATCCTTGCTTTCACTAATGCCCAATGGATCCTTGATGCCAGGTTCTGCGCCCGGCGATACGAGCGCGATGTACGCATGGCGCGAGTCGCGCGGGTCAACGGCCATCGCCGTGATGGTTAAATTGGTGGGCGTCTGCAAACCGAAAGTAACGTACTCCCAGGTTTCTCCACTATCGAAACTGCGATAC
>CAZPIR010000725.1:0-1617 GCA_964586085.1 uncultured Anaerolineaceae bacterium
CGGCGGCAATCCTGATGAGGCAGACCCAGAACAAGGTGGACCGGACGACCGCAATCAAGCCAACGACTAGGAGCAAAAACGCGAGCGGGTCTTCGCGCGTGTAAATCGGATAACGATATGCCAACAACACCGGCGGCGAAACAAGAAAGAGCAATCCGCCAATGAAACTTGTGCGCGGGTCGAATGATAATTCGCGCAAGAAAAAATAAAGTGCGATGACCGTGCCGTAGAAAATTAAAAAACTGAGTGCAACAAACGTGAGATAAAATCCCCGCGCGTCACTCGACGCAAAGAACCACGACCACACACCTTGCACCGTAATGCGAAACAGCGCGCGATACTTGACGGTTGACCAATCCTGGATGCTCCAGCTTTGCGGCGAGTCGGGCGGCGAGGCGAGTCCTTCTGCCAATTGGGCGGGACTGGTCAGCATACTGCCCACGAACACATTGAGCGCGAACACGGCGGCAAGCGCGCAAAAGAAAATAACAAAATACCCTAGTTCGGTTTTGGTGATCGACATTTTCATTGCGCGTTATTCCAGCCGAATCTCGCCGGACTTGCCCCCTCGTTTTAACACCAAACGTACATCCTGGATTCGCATCCCGCGATCCACCGCTTTTGCCATATCGTAAATCGTCAGCGCGGCTGTCGTCACGGCGACGAGCGCTTCCATCTCGACGCCGGTCTTGCCGACATTTTTTGCCGTGCCGATGATGCCGACACAAGCTGGCTCGTTCGCGTTGCCTTCGCTGAGAATTTCAAAATCCACTGCCACATCGGTGAGTAAAAGCGGATGGCACATCGGGATAAGTTCGTGCGTGCGTTTGGCGGCGAGAATGCCGGCAACGCGCGCGACCGAAAACACTTCGCCCTTTTCGATTTTGCCGGCGCGAATCAACGCGAGTGTGGCGGCTTGCATCGTGATCGCGCCTTTGGCAATCGCGGTGCGTTCGGTATCGGCTTTTGCGCTCACGTCCACCATTTGTGCGCGTCCTTGTTCGTCGAGGTGAGTCAGATTCATCCTTGCTCTTTTGCTACAGAACCACACACCATCTCATCGCGAGATGGTGTGTGGTTCTGCGATCAAACTTTGCGCCATTATACCCTACTCGCGCTTGTATTTCAAATCAGTTGGCGGTTGATTCAAATGATGTTGCATCGAAGTCCAATCAATTGATTCTGGCACACGCCGCCACGTCTCCTCGACAAATCGCGCATATTGATTCACGAGGTCACGCATCTGTTTATTGGGGTTTGCCTGCGCGTCGGCGGGAAGGAGGGGCGGGCATAGTGTCATGCGAATGCGTCCACTGTTTTCGTACACGCTGTACGCCGGAATAATTGCCGCGTTGGTGGTGAGCGCGAGTTCGGCAAACCCAGGTTTGAGTTGATACTGGCGTCCGCCAATGACACTAGGCAGTGTGCCGACTTGATCGTAACCCAGGTCATTGACGATTTGGACAACGCCGCCTTGTTTCAAAATGTGTTGACCTTGAATGCCAAACATCGTAGACCACGCCAGTTTGTTTGTCGTGGCTTGTGCGCTGTTCGGTTGTTCGCGTGTGGCAATTTCGACTGCGGTGGCTTGGCTAATTGTGAGGACCGGCGGGATGT
>CAZPIR010000726.1:0-1615 GCA_964586085.1 uncultured Anaerolineaceae bacterium
TCAATCCAGAAGCGGCGCTTCGTCTCGTCAAAACTGCTCAGGGAAAAATCCCCGTCCATCATGGGATGCGAAAAATAGGTGGGGTTGAAGTCGAGGCCGATCTTGCTCGCCTTCGCCCAGTTGAGCCAATTTGAAAACTCATCGATCGTGTACGCGTCACGATCCAACCGCTTGCCGTTCTTCTCGGCATAGGAGGCATGCAGGTTTAACTTGGTCTTGCCGGGAATCAGCGAAATTGCCTTGTCGATATCGGCGCGGAGCTCCTCGGGTGTGCAAGCGCGTCCGGGATAGTTACCCGTCGTCTGAATGCCGCCGGAGAGCGAGTCCGAGCCATCGAACCCGATGACGTCGTCCCCTTGCCAGCAGTGCATAGACACCGGAATAGCATCTGCCCGAGCTATCGCAACTTCAACATCAACACCGCATGCGGCATATTGTTCTTTGGCAAGGTCAAAACCCTGCTGGAGTAGTTTCTTGTTCATCCGATTCCCTCATATCTAATTATTATTCAAACAAATCGACAGAAAACGCCGATACATTTCGTCCCATTCGCTCGTATTCTCCGATAGATAGACCTCTGGTTCAAACGTATCCGCAACCAGTCGCCGTAGAGCGTGTAAGGAAGCGATTTCCCCTGTTCCAAATGCCTGCATCAATATATTGCCTACCGCAGTTGCCTCGATTGGGCCTGCAATAACCTTGACACCTAGCGCGTTTGCGGTGTATTGCGTGAGCATTTTGTTTTGAATGCCGCCGCCAATCATGTTGATCTGCGTCAGATCAAAACCGGATGCGTCCGTAAGCATGGCGAACATGCGACGGTAAGCCAACGAAAGACTTTCAAATATGATGCGGGCAACTTGTCCGATGTCATCCGGTTCTACAGTATTCTGACCGCTCCTTGTGAGATACAAGGATATTTCCAGTGGCATATTTTTAGGGTTTAAAAACGCAGCGTTGTTCGGATCGATTATACCGTAGAATGGCTTTGCTTCTTTCGCAAGCTCAACGATTTCACCGTACGACAGTTCCGGCTTTTTTATCAGCCAATGGCGCCGTGCCTGTTGAATCAGCCAAAGTCCCATCACGTTCTTAATGAAAATCTTTTTGCCAAAGGAACTCCCATAATTGGCTATGTTATTCGCTTTCGCTTTCTCATTCGCGACAGCGTCATTGAGTTCCAGCCCGACAAGTGACCACGTGCCCGAACTGATGAACGCCACATTCATTTCCTGCGATGGTATTGCGGTCGCTGCGCTTGCGGTGTCGTGAACTGGCGGCGCGATAACAATGCAATTCTTTGATAACCCGACTTCTTGCGCGAGATCGTGCGCGATCGTGCCGAGCAGACTGCCTGAGGGAATAACCTCCGGCAATATACTTCTATCGAATCCAAACGCGGCGATCACTTCGTCGCACCAGCTGTCCGATATCGTGCTAAAGAGATTCGAAGTGGTCGCAATAGAGTATTCGGATTTGATTGAACCGCACAAGAAATAATGCAGAATATCGCCAATAAACAGAAGTCGTTCGGCGTTTTCCAGCGCTGAATCTCGATCCTGTTTAGCCGCGATCAACTGATTTAATGTATTGATTTCCATCTGCTGGATACCCG
>CAZPIR010000727.1:0-1610 GCA_964586085.1 uncultured Anaerolineaceae bacterium
TTCCGCATTCGTGGGTTCGGCTTTGAGGATTGCCTGATACAATTCAATCGCTTGCTCGAGTTTACCGCTCGCATGATATTGACGGGCGAGCATATACGGAGAATCTGGATCGGTCGAATCTTCCGCGATCCGTTCCCCTGCCCCATCATTCACGGTTGAGGCATCGGCGACGCTCGGCGGCGCCTCAACGAGTTGCCCCATCGCGCGGGCTTCTTCCGGCGCAATTTGCTCGATGACCTGTTTGAGCACGGGCGGCAAATCTAAATTTGCCTGCACCCAACGCACGCCAACCAACTCGGCAATTTTTTGCGCGAGTTGTTTCATTTCGTCGTCCGTGCCTTGCCAATTCAACGGCACGCGCTTGCCATCGCGCAGAGCCGCGCTCACCATCCAGGTCTGCGCTTGTTTGATGGGCGAGTAGCCCCGCAATTCAATCTGTTGCACCTCGGCAAACGCATAGCGTTTCACTTCCAGCGGCACACCCAGGAATCGTTTCGCGCGCGTGATCGTGCGTTGCTCGCAATCAATCACAACTGAGCTGGAAACAAACACGACGAGAAAAGCAAACACGAACGGAACAAATCCAAAGAACAAAACCATCATCATGGCGAGCCAGTTCACACGCTCACCGCGCAGGTTTGGCACAGCGAACGACGCCAGGATGCCGAGCCAAACCAAACCAAACATCAGAGTCGTCAGACGCACGTGCCACGCCGGTGCGAGAATAATCTTGCCGGCATTCTCGCGCAATTGAAAAGACGCCATCTCGTCTCTCCCTTTGGTGATGCCAACATTATAACACTGGACGCACCGCGCTTCAACCGTTTGACAAATCGGGCGCGTTCTCCTATTATGCGACGCGTGTTTATGCTTGCCTCCACTTCACCGCGGCGACGTGAACTGATTCAACTGTTCGGTCAGCCGTTTCATTTTACCTCTGCGGATGTAGACGAAACACCGCACGCTCATGAATCACCCGCCGACCTGGTCTATCGTTTGGCGCGCGCGAAGATGGAACGCGCGACCCAGGATTTTCCGGACGCGACGATTCTTGCCGCCGACACTATTGGCGTGCTCGGCGAAACAATTCTGGGCAAACCACGCGATGCGGACGATGCGATTCGCATGTTAAAATTATTACGCGAGCGACCGCACCTGGTTTACAGTGGCATTGCGATTGCGCACGGTCAACAACGACTTGTGCGCGTGGCCACCACAACCGTATGGATGCGCAATTACAGCGACGCCGAAATCACGGCGTACGTGGCAACTGGCGACCCACTCGACAAAGCCGCGTCGTATGCGATTCAACACAATGGCTTTCGCCCGGTCGCGCGCATTGACGGTTGCCAAGCGAACGTGATGGGCTTGCCACTGTGTCATCTCCATCGCGCGCTCTGCGACCTGGGAATTATTTTCAACGAACCCGATATTGCGTGCCAAGCTCATCTCGCTATTATGTGCCCAGTCGCCCGCACCATCCTTGCCAATCAAACCGTAAATCTGAAATCGTAAATCTGAAATTCACCATGGACATTCTCGAAAAACTCAACCCTGTTCAACGCGATGCCGTGCAACTTGTGGATGGTCCCGTGCTCGTGCTCGCCGGA
>CAZPIR010000728.1:0-1606 GCA_964586085.1 uncultured Anaerolineaceae bacterium
ACGGGCTGGTCCACGATCCCATGGGTACGGTCGTCCATCACCCACGCGGGTGTTTTGGCCGTTCGCCGACGCGTGCCAGTTTGTCGGATCACTACCTCGCGTGGAGCAGGCACCAGGTTCACTACCGTGGCCTTTTGTGTAGATTCATCGCGTGCCCGTCGTTGAAAGAATTCAATCACATCATCGAGTGACCGCGCGATCAAGGTTTCGCCGTTCACCCGTTCGACCTGGCGGATCCATTCGCGTTGCGAGTCGCGCAACTTATCCTTGCCCGTCTTGACCTCAATGCTCAAGAAAATGCCACCCGGCATCACGGCAAGAATATCGCCACTCCCGCGTGCGCCGTACCGCAGAAAACGGGCGCGCCCACTCCGTTTGGGATCTTCGTAAACCGCGGCGCCGGTATTGTTGCGCCATGCCAACACACCGATGGTCGTGAGATGATTGATAATCTGTTGCGTCAGTTGGTTGGTTTGGCTCATCCGCTCTCCATGTCAGAGTCATCCAACGGTTGGCTGTCTGTCGGCTCACCGTCCGCTTGCGCGCGTTCCCAGGTCGGCATCGGGGGTGGCGTCGGCAGATTGGCCGTGTGCATCATGGTCAAGAGATCGCCGATGTACGCGCGCAAGCGAACGATGTATTCGGCATCCCGTTGGCCTTGCGTTTCCAACTCGGTCAGGCGTTCGCGCACGCGGGCGAGTTGGCTTTCTGTATTGCGATTGTTCGTCTGGAGCAACTGCACCTGGGTTGTGAGTTCAATGTTCTCGGCTTGCATCTGTTTGAGTTGCACATTCAGTTCGGCGTCATCGGCCAGCAGTTGGCGATAATCCTCCCGCAAACTGCGATGCTCGGCGCGCAGGTCGTCGTTGTCCGTGCTCAGCCGCGCGATGTCTTTGGCTTGTTGTTCGAGGATGAGTTTGAGTTCATCGCGCCACACGCCGCTGGTCGTTTGCGCCGCTTCCGCTTCGACGCGTTTGGCTTCGGCGGTATTCTTGCGCGCATTCGAGCGGATGAGGATCAGCGACCCAATCGCCCCCAGCACCGCGACGATGAACGTGCTCAACGGCACCATGATGGCTTCCAGCGTCATCGGCGCCACACGCCCAATCCGATCCAGTGACAAGTGCGGCTCACCCAGTCGGTTACATGCGCCCAGGCGAATAACAGCACACGATCCACGCGATCTCGCGCCACGAACAAGGTCAGGAAGATGAGCAGCGAACCGATCGTCGGGCGAAAGAAATCGCGCATGGCTGCGTGAGATAACGTGTCCAACTCATTTACTTGCAAGAAATAGTACCAGGCCAGCCACCCGAGCGGCACGAGACACGCGCCCAGCCAGATGTGGCGGAACTGCCACGCATAGTGCGCGAACGTGAGCATGGTCGCCACGGTTAGCAGGAACATCAGTCCATCGGACACGGGATCAGGAATGGTCATCTGCCCGCCTCGGTTTTGGTCGTCAGGTTGATCACGGGGAGCCTCGTCGCGCGCGCCTGGTCGAGCCACCGTGCGTCAATTACGACCAGCACATCACTCGTCGCGACAAGTGCGCCGAAGGAATCTGTCGCGTGGGAATAATCGGCGCGTGAGATCGAGTCGTCGT
>CAZPIR010000729.1:0-1601 GCA_964586085.1 uncultured Anaerolineaceae bacterium
CGCGAAAAAATTTCCTGGTCATTCAAGTACGCGGTGAGTTGGGCATTCTGAAACGACGAACGAAAATCGTTGATGAGCCAAAGCTCGCCGACCACCTCATCGCCCGCTTGACGCGGCACAAGCGGATAATCGAACGACGCAAACACCGGCGAGTACAATTTTTTCAACTCATGATACGCGCGTTTCGGCGCGCCAAAATAATCCACCACACTCCACGAAATCGCGGGCCACGGATCGTTGAACTGCCACACCGCCACGCCGGTTGTGTTTGGCTTGCGACGGCGCACGTGCTCAATCGCAATTTGCAAACCGAATGCTTGCGCGTGTTGCGTCGCCTCAATCAGTTCGGCTATTTTTGTCTTGGGTAACTCGGTTTGCATCAGCGGCATGGCATACCGCTCCAATTTTTTCACGTCGCCGCGATGATAATCCCAAAGCGGATGCGGCGCGGCGAGCGCATCGTCCGGCAAAAATTTCTTGAGCGAGTCCAAGTTCGGCAATGCCTGCAAACCGAACTCACTGAGGAACGGTGACGTATCGCGCCGATAATCGCGCAAGTTCGCAAAGCGATGCCACACACTCCAGTTGTGCGACTCGTCGCGGTACGGCGATGCGGGCTTGAATGGGCGCGTGCCATCCTGGGTTTCCACCACATCGCGCAACGTGTTGACAATCGCCGCATTGCCGCGCGTGTTAAACTCGTTGCCGCCACACCACACGACGAGTGACGCATGATTGCGCACCGCGCGCACAATCGCACTTGCTTCATCGCGCACCAATTTGAGAAAGGCGCGATCACGCGGAAAGCGATCCAGAATCGCGCCGGCAAATGGAAATTCTTGCCAAACCAGAATGCCGAGTTCGTCACACAAATCGTAAAACGCGCGTTTCTCGCGCAAGCCCCCGCCCCACACACGCAGGAAATTAATGTTCGCCTCGCGCACCTGTTTCAGTCGCGCCGTGTAATCATCGCGCGTCAATCGTCCGGGAATCGCATCGAGCGGAACCCAGTTTGCGCCGCGCAAAAATTCGCGCTGACCGTTGACGACAAATTGCCAGGGTTCATTGCTGTTCGATGTGCGTGCGAGTTGAAATTCGCGAATGCCAAAGGTAGTGTTATACGAATCGAGCGTCACACTCGCGTCAGAAGTCTGCACAACTAGTTCGATTTCGTATAAATTTGGATCGCCGCGATCCCAGGGATGCCACACCTGAGCATTTTCCAAATCGAACGCGAGTTCATACGTCTGCGCACCCGGAAACAAATCCAGGTCGAACTCGAATGTGCGCGACGCCCCCTCGAAGTTTTTGGCGCGCACTTGGATCGCCACCTGGACACATTGTTCGCGGTCTGAATCGAGGTGCAAAACAGCCGACACGTTGGCAACTTGGGTCTTTACATTTTTAATTTTCGATTTGATAAATACATCGCGAATGAACACCGAGCGCGTGATGACGAGCCGCGTATCATCCCAGATGCCGCACGTGCGAAGACGCGGCGCAAAATCCCAGCCAAATTGCATCTGGCATTTGAGCGTGGCATAGCGATCTGGGAATGGCATGTCGGGCGGACGGAACAAGGGTGAAATGATGCGTGCCCA
>CAZPIR010000730.1:0-1168 GCA_964586085.1 uncultured Anaerolineaceae bacterium
GGTCGCGCAAGAGCAAACGCCGAATTCCCCAGCAACGCAACCGGTGGCGAACAATGCCGGCGCGCAACAAGTCACGAGCGCAGAGTAGTGATATAATCTGGCAAGGATTTTTGTGCCCAAATTTTTGCCAGATTGGTTAAAAGTGTAAATCATGGATCAAGTTTTGGACAAGGTGATTCGCGCGCTCGAACAAGGCGAATGGGTAGCCCTCATCACCGCCGTCCGCGCTGTCGGTTCGACCCCGCGACACAGCGCGGCACGTCTCGCTGTGTTCGCCGACCATGAGCTGGGTTCGATTGGCGGAGGCACGCTCGAATTGCAAGCAATTGCTGATGCGCGCACCGCGTTCCGTGAACGCAAATCGAGACTCGCCGAGTACAACTTGACCGGGCGCGGCACAGACAAGCTGGGCATGTGCGGCGGCACGCAAGAAGTATTTATTGACCTGCTCGACCCGTGCGCCGCAACGCTCGCGCAACTGCGCGCGATTCAAACCGCCCTGTCCATCGGTGAACTCATTGTCTCTGCCAAAATAATTCGCGCCGAAAATAGCAACCTTAAAATCGGCGCGCACCGAATTGTGGACGCCGCCGGCAATTCGCTTGGCTCGCTCGGCGATGCCCAACTCGATCAAGCAATTGCGCAGGAAGCCAAACGCGTGATGAACGAGCATTATCCTCAACGCGTCGGTTTTGATGCGACGACCGGCACGATCACGCGCCTGCTCTCCACACGTCGCGCCGATGTTGAAATTTTTTTGGATTTGTACGAACCTCAATCGCGCCTCGTGATTATCGGCGCAGGACACATCGGGCAAGCCCTCGCCCAAGTCGCCAAGTTTTTGCGCTGGCGCGTCGAGGTCGTGGATGACCGCGCTGATTTTCTCACGCCCGCGCATCTCCCCGGCGTAGATGCGACCCACCTTGTCGCGTACGATGCGCACACCGAAAACCTCGCACCGCTCGACCTGAACCTTTCACCAAACACGGCGGTCGTCGTTGCGACCTGGGGCTGGGATGAACCGGCATTGCGTCGGCTCGCGAATGCGCCGGCGTACTATATCGGTCTCGTTGCAAGTTTACGCAAAACAGCAATCATCTTTGAAGCTTTACGCAATGAAGGCATTGATGCGGATTGGTTGAATCGGGTGCGCGTGCCGGTCGGACTA
>CAZPIR010000730.1:1178-1601 GCA_964586085.1 uncultured Anaerolineaceae bacterium
GCTCGATACGACCGTTCGCAAGCGGGGCCGAGTCCGGAAGAAATCGCGCTCGCCATCATGGCGGAAATTTTAGCAACGACACGCGGCAAAAGCGGACGACCTTTGCGCGAGGTGTACCAAGAACGCCTCGCCGTTGTGCAAACGAATCGCCCCGCGCACACGCCGGCAGAATCGGCGGAACGATGAAAACAAATCAGGTCACAGCCATTGTGCTCGCCGCCGGCTTGTCCACACGCATGGGCGGCAATCCCAAACCCTTGTTGCCGTACGGCAATCGCACGATCATCGAACACATCGTGCACACCCTGAACAGCTCTGGCTTGGATGATGTTGTGATTGTCGGCGGACATTACTATCACGCGCTCAAGCAACGCCTCGCCGGCAAATCGGTGAATATAGCCCTCAATCCCAATTACACAAATG
>CAZPIR010000731.1:0-1579 GCA_964586085.1 uncultured Anaerolineaceae bacterium
CCTCATCATTTAACAAAAGGACAGACAGATGGCGCAACAAAATGTGTTTCAACGACTCTCGTGGCTCGACCGTTTTTTGCCGTTATGGATTTTTGCGGCGATGGCGTTGGGCATCGTCCTGGGCGCAATCGCGCCGGGCATCAAGGACCTGTTCAACGCGCTCGCGATTGGCACCGTGTCTCTGCCGATTGCGATTGGTCTGTTGTGGATGATGTATCCCGTCCTCGCCAAGGTCAAGTACGAAGAACTGGGCAAGGTCGCGCAAGCATGGGAACAGTTTAGCGTGTCATTGATTTTGAACTGGGTTATCGGTCCCGTCATCATGTTCGTGCTCGCCTGGGTCTTTTTGCCGGACCTGCCGCACTTTCGCACCGGTCTCATCATCGTGGGCTTGGCGCGTTGCATCGCGATGGTGTTGATCTGGAACATGCTCGCCGGTGGCGACAGCGAGTACTGTGCGGTGCTTGTTGCGCTCAACAGCGTGTTTCAGATTGTGATGTACTCGCCACTCGCGTACTTTTTCCTGGCGATTGTCCCGGGATGGTTTGGGATGGCGGGCACGGTGGTCAACATTTCAATGTGGGACATTGCCAAAAGTGTTTTGATTTTCCTGGGCCTTCCGCTTGCGGGCGGCATTATCACGCGATTTTATTTTTTGCGCACGCGTGGCGAAGAATGGTACGAAACAAAATTGATGCCGCGTCTCGGACCAACCGCGTTGATTGGTTTGCTGTTCACCATCGTCGTCATGTTTTCGATGCAAGGCGACAAGATTCTCGCCGCGCCGCTCGATGTGTTGCGTGTGGCGGTGCCGTTGCTGATTTATTTCATCATCATGTTTGCGACGTCGTTTGCGCTTTCGCTCTGGCGCAAATTCCCGTACGAACTCGCGGCAACCCAATCGTTCACTGCCGCGAGCAATAATTTCGAACTTGCCATTGCCGTCGCCGTTGGCACGTTCACGATTGCATCGCAAGAAGCGCTCGCCGCCGTTATCGGTCCACTCATCGAAGTGCCGGTGTTGATTGGTTTGGTCTACGTTGCGTTGTGGATCAAACAAATTTGGTTCAAGCCGGCGCGAGCAAAGGCAACCTAGTGAAAAAACAGCCCTCTAACAAAGAGGGCTGTTTTTGTGATGGCGAGAAAACAAGTTGTGCTCTGCGGATGTGTCTACCTGGATTAACGCACAATATCGCCGGACGTTTGCTCGAGCAAGGTTTCGACTTCGGCGCGCGTCGTGATGACCTGATCGCTGTACTGACTGAGCGCGAGCGCGCGGCGGTGAGCGCGCCGTACCGAATGCCTTTCGCAAAATCGTTTTGCATCCAGCCGTGCAGAACGCCGCCGACCATCGCATCGCCCGCGCCGATACGATCCAGGATCGTCACCTCGCGTGCCGGTTGGCGATACGCGACGCGATTTTTGCAATCCCAGCCAATCAAGCCCTCGCTCGACAACGACGAAACCACGTACCGCGCGCCGGTCAATTCGCCTAATCGCTGAACGATTTCTTCCGATGTACCCTCGATGCCGAACACGAGACGCGCATCGCCACGACTGCAAAACAAAATCGCAATCC
>CAZPIR010000732.1:0-1572 GCA_964586085.1 uncultured Anaerolineaceae bacterium
CCCTTCCGCATTTTCAATCAATTCGATCAACGTGCGCGCAAATCGCGCGGCGGGCGCGCCGTCTACAATATCGTGATCCATGCTGATCGTCAGGTCGAGGTACTCGCGAATTTCGATGCGCCCGTTGACGACGCCGGGTTTTTCGGCGATGCCACCGATGAATAGACCGAGCGTGTGCATGGTCAAAACGCCGACGCCCCAACCGCCGCCACGTCCAAACATTCCAATCGGGCTTACGACGACGGTGCCGCCGTTGCGTTTCAGCCAGTACGGATTTTTCATCCACAAGCGAAAGACAAAACGACGCACAAAACCGGGCATGATCAAACCGAGACGGATGAGCCAGCCAGAAGTTTGTTTGCTGGTGCGGGGTTGCGTTTGCACGCGACGAATTTCAGCATGGATTTCGCGGAACGTTTTGAGATTTGCCGCGCGGATAATGTGCGGCATCGCGACGCCGCCGGCTTCGGGTTCGATCACGACGACGACATCCACCTCGTCAAAGATGACGAGCCGATTGCGCCAATCGCGGTACGCTTGCACACCCTTGTGCGCCTCAATCGCCTGCGCGAAACACGCGCAGATGAACGCGGTAAAGGATAGCGCCTCGCCCGTGCGCTCGCGATGTTCGCGGATTAAACGACGCGCATTAGTCACATCAATTTCGATGAAACCATGCACGATGTGACGCTGTGCGCCGATGCTTAGACTGTCAACGACCATTTGGCGTTTCGCCGAAAAAGGCGCAACGGTAAAAGAATGGTGGCTCATTGTTACGTCTAATAATTTCGCACGACCGCGCGATACGTGGACGGTTGGCGCGTTTGCATCGTTTGTAATTCCTCGCGGAATTTTTTCACATTGTCGAGATCAATTTTCGCAATCGCGTACGCTTCTTTCGGACGATCATTTTCATCGCGTCCAACGTGCGCGTACGTTTCGCCACGTGACCCATCACCGCGCTCTCGCCGCCGAACTGGTACGTGTACTCGTCGCCGATGCGATTCGCGCCGGCAACGAACACGGAATTTTCGAGCGCGCGCGCTTTGAGGTACGTCTTCCACTCTTCGATGGTGCCGTTCTCCCAACATGCCGGCACGACAATCAATTCCGCGTTGTCGAGCGCGAGCGAACGCGCCGCTTCGGGGAATGCCAGGTCCCAGCCGAGCAATAACCCAACCATGCCGAACGACGTTTCAAACACCGGAAATTTGTAACCGCCGCGAAAAATCGGACGCTCCTCCGGTTTCAGGTGAACTTTGTGATATTGCCCGGTGACTTCGCCGTTCGGGTCAATCATCACCGCGCCATCGTACACCACGCTCTCGACCTTGTGCTTGATGACCATGCCGAATGCGATGTGCGTTTGATAACGTTCCGCGCGCGCGCCCAGGTCTTCACCCGCCTCGAAGACTATCGCCTCCACCTTCTCAACCGCCTTGGCCAACTCAAGGACACCTTCCCCTCCAAGATCGTCAAGGGCGTGGCCTTCAGCCCGCTGACCAACGTCCGCGATTTCGTCCACAACTACCTCCTCGACGAGAACCTGGTCGACGTCAGGACGCTGCAAGA
>CAZPIR010000733.1:0-1571 GCA_964586085.1 uncultured Anaerolineaceae bacterium
TCGCAAGCGCACCGAGGTAGCTTGTGGTACGCGCGAGATGCACGGAATCATTCGTGTGTTGAAATTTTTCACGACTGTGTGTGAAACTCGCGCGCGCACCGGCAACATCGCCGCGCGCAAATTGCAACACGCCCAAGTTGAATAACGCCAGCCCCATTTCCCACATATTCCCTGCGCGTTGATATTCATCCGCCGCGTCGTGATACAACGGCTCACTGAGCGGATTATTTTTTTGCGCGCGCGCGAGTGCGCCCAGTCCACACAACGCAAAGCCGACTGAATCGGCATCGTTCAAATCGCGCGCGGTGGCAAGCGCTTCATCGAGAATTTTTTGCGCGCTCGCAAAATCGTTTTGCAAAACGGCGAGTTGTCCCGCGCTGATGAGCACGCGCACGCGCGCCGACGTATCGGACAAGGTGTACGGGAGCGCGAGAATTTTCGACAAGCGATCCTGCGCCTCGCGCCAATAACCCCGCGCCGACCAGAATTGCCACATTGCCGCGCCGAATTGAAAAGCCAGGTGCGCGTACTGCGGACGCTCGATGCTCCAATCGAGCGCGGCGAGCAAGTTGAGATGTTCGGCATCCAAACGCGCGAACCAGGTCGCGCGCGTGTCATCGTGCAAATGCTGGGTGGCATCGAGCGCGAGTTGGAAAAATAAATCGCGATGTTCCTGACGCGCACTCGATTCTTTGCCGGTCGCTTGCAACTTGGCGAGCGCGAATTGGCGAATCGGTTCGAGCAAACGATAATGCGGTTCGCCGCTTGCAACGAGGGTGAGCAATCCCGCGCGACGCAATTCGTCGGACACACTCGCGGAGTGAATCATCGTTTCGGAAAATCCGCCGACAAAAACGGACAGCCGATTCAACCACTCGCGCGCGGATTCGCTCAGTTGTTGCGCGCTCCATTCGAGTGTGGCGTTCAATATCTTGTCATGCGATTCGGCAATCGGCGTGGCGAAGGTGTTGATGTGCGGCGCGACGAGTTCGAGCGCGAGTGGAATGCCAAGTTGTTGCGCGATGAGCGCGAGTGCATTTCCGTCCGGCGACGATGTGCGTTGACGCAACAGTTCGAGTGCCGCGTCGGGCGACAAGGGCGGCACGGCGAACAAGGTCTCGTCGTTCAGATTGAGTGGATTGCGACTCGTGATGACGAGCGTCACATCGGGACTCGCGCGCAAAATGGTTTCGATGAGTTGACGACACGCGCCGGCAAGGTGTCCGCAATTATCGAGCACGAGCAACAAATTTTTTTCACACAGATGTTCCGTGAGCGAAACGATTAGCGGACGCCGCGACTCTTCGCCTACACCAAGCGTCGCCGCAACGAGTGGCACGACGAGGGCTGGGTCGTCGCACGCGCCTAGCTCGGTGAGCCACACGCCATCCGCAAAATGGTCGGCGAGCCTGAGTGCAAGCGCGAGCGCGAGTTGCGTCTTGCCGATGCCACCCGCTCCGGTCAAGGTCACGCATCGCCGCAAAGTGAGGAGCGATTCGAGTTGTGTGATCTCGTTCGCGCGTCCGACCAGGTTGATGTTTGTGCGCGGTAAATTGCCCGGCGTCGTGCGC
>CAZPIR010000734.1:0-1565 GCA_964586085.1 uncultured Anaerolineaceae bacterium
GAACGCATCGCCGAGTACATTGTTCTGCCGCAACTGGGTTCGCGCGCGGGCGTGTTAGGTGCGATTGCGATGGCAAAATTTCTTTACGAGGAATCAGGTGTCGCGCAGAATTTCCCAGTATCGTAAATCGTTTTGGTTGAGCTTGTTGATTTTCAGCGTCAGCGTGATTGCACTGTACGCATTCGTGGTGCGTCCCTGGCATATGCACTGGGGCGCAACCGACCAGGAAATCGCAATGGCGTTGATCGGTGATGCCGACATCCCACGCGGCGCAGAGGTTTCGACGCGCGCAATCACGATTCACGCGCCGACGACGACCGTGTGGGCGTGGCTCATTCAAACCGGACAAAATCGCGGCGGCGATTGGTACAGTTACGAGTGGCTCGAAAATTTGTTTGCCGCTGAAATGCGTTCGATTGAGCGGATTGATGCGCGCTGGCAAACGCTCAAGGTCGGCGATCAGTGGTACTACTCGGCTGGCGGCGTATCGAATCCGGCGATGGTTGGCACAATCACGCGCATCGAACCCGGGCGCGCGCTCGCGTTGCAAGGTTGGTCGTTCGTGGTCCAGCCGATTGACGCAAACACGACCCGACTGGTTGTGCGCTATCCGCTCACGGGTGACACGTTCGGCAATCCATTTTTCTCGTTTGCGATTTTCGAGCCGGCGCATTTTGCAATGGAATCCGGAATGATCCTCGGCATCAAACATCACGCCGAACGCGATCCGCAAATGAAAAACCAGGGAGCCAAATAAATGGAGCACGTTAAACCTACCTGGGGACGCATTATGTGGTACGGCGCAGAACTCGGCGTCGCATTCGCGTTTGGGTACGCGCTCGTGTTTATCGTGTACGCGATGGCGCGCGCAACGATAGATTTACTCGCAACGCCACAGATTGACGCGGGCTGGCTCAATATCGCGATAGCGACCTGGCTTTCGCTCGCCGTGCCGGCGCTTTTGCTTGCCGCGCTCTTTGCGCCATTCGTCGCGCTCATCGGCGCACTCACCGCGCTTGGCGTCCACGCGATTTTGTCCGCACGCAACGCCTCGCCGCGTCAAGCCGTGACGATTGGCGTCGGCACGTGTGCCGTGATCGCCTTCGCGCTTGTTGCATTGCTCACGTTGGGCGCTGGTTTCACCTGGTCGCCTGCCATCATCGAGACGTGGATGTTCTGGCTTGTTCTGCCGCTGTTGTCTTACATTGTTGCCGGCGGCGTCGGCGCTTGGATGTTGTATCAATTAAATTTGGTGGGAGAAAAAGTAAAAAAATGAAAGCACTCGTTTACGAAGGCGCGTGGCAAATGCCGATGCGCGAGGTGGACGCGCCGCAAGTCACATCGCCGGACGATGTGATTGTCCAGGTCGCGGCGGTCGGCGTATGCGGCTCGGATGTGCACGGATTCAAGGGCACGACCGGTCGCCGCAAGCCGCCCATCATTATGGGACACGAATTTTCCGGCACGGTCACCGCGACCGGCGCGAATGTGAAAACGCACAAGGTCGGCGACCGCGTGGTCGTCAATCCCCTGCTCACGTGTGGCACGTGCGAAAATTGTCTCGC
>CAZPIR010000735.1:0-1562 GCA_964586085.1 uncultured Anaerolineaceae bacterium
AACCCGCCGCCCGCCATACCCGCGAGCGTCGAGAACGTCATGCCCGCCGGCGTCATCGAAGTGTCCTCGCGCGAAACGACCATCACGCCATTCGCTTCGGGAATCACCATCACGATGCATTCGAAACAACCGCACGCGGTCATGGGATTTTCCATGATCGAGTACATTGAAACGGTGTCGAATTGCTGATGCGAATTCTGGTACAGGAATTCGTTCGAGCCGGAGAAATAGCCCTTGACCGGATCAATGATTTGTTTTTTCGGAATCGGTTGATTCGGTCCGGTTGGATTGATTTGGAAACTCGCCTTGCAGTCGAGCCACGAGTACGCGCCGCACAAGCCAACGCGCTCCGGCGAAATGACGCACAGGTGATTCGGCGCAAACGATTGGCAGAGCGTGCAAGAATAAAATTCGTCCACGCTTTCGTCCGCCATGTCGCCGAGACGCACGTTGCGTTTGTTGTACGCATCGCGCGCGACCTGGAGCATCGTGTTCACATCGGCGGGATTGGTATAGATCGTGACCTGAATCTTGTCCACAATCGCGCCAAAGTCGGCGTGATAGCGCGCGTGCAAAATCTTGCCAATGTCTTGGAGACGGAAACCTTTTTCGTACGCCGCTTTTGAAACGCGAATCCACGCAATGTCGCGCTGACCAACGTGTTGCACGCCGGACGCGCCATTCACAAAATGGTGAACCTGGCGTTCGAGCACCGGCTCGAAATCTTCTTGCATCTTGCGACCGGCAACTTCAGCGACGATCCCCATATCGAACGCGCCACCTTCGGGGAGCGTGTCCAGGTCGGGACCAACAACCGTGACTTTGCCATCTTCAACCTTGTCCATCGGCAAGTTGTAGAGATACTCGAAACAACGCGCGCGCTTGCCGCCAGACTCGGCGCGCAAATCGGCTTTGCGAACGACTTCGCCTTCAAACGCCGAGCCGTACGGAACCGGGATCGGCACTTCGGTCATTTTGATCTTGACGCCGCGCACTTCGATGCAACGTTGCACCAATTTTTCGGCGCGTTCCAAATCGTCCTTGCCGGGAATTTCGTTGAACGGCATCGAGATAACGTGCTCGTAACTCGTGACACCGGTCGGGAGAATTTCCGGAATGACCGTGTCAGCAATCGCGGGGAAGCCGTACGAGATCGCGCCTGCGGCGGTCGCGTATTTCAAATCGTCCACTTCGCCGAGCGCGAGGACGAACGCGAACACGCGCGCTTTGTTGTAGAGCAAAATTTCGCGCGACTGACCGCCCTTCATACCGCCGAACGTCAACGCGGAACGCGTCGCGAAACCAATCGCGTAAATCGCGGAGAGCGTGTCGGTGCCGAATGGGACGATGAAGGTATCGTAACCCATTTCGACGCCTTCTTCTTGCAGTTGATGAATGATCGAGCGACCATTCACGTTGCCGGCGAGGAAGATGAGAATGTTGCGACGTTGGAGTTCGCGGATAATTTTTACCGCGACCTCGTTCGATTTTGCGCAACCGACAATCGCCGCAAACCCAGGCATACGGCCATCCACGAGTTGAATGCCCCACGAGCGCAGTTG
>CAZPIR010000736.1:0-1560 GCA_964586085.1 uncultured Anaerolineaceae bacterium
CAGACCGGCGAAATCCTCGCGCGCATGGAACGCGTGCTGATCCAAGAAAAACAGGATTGGGTGATCGTGCGCGGCGACACGAATTCGACGATAGGCGGCGCGTTGGCGGCGGTGAAACTCAACATCCCGGTGGCGCATATCGAAGCCGGCATGCGGAGCTTTGATCGAACCATGCCGGAAGAAATCAATCGCGTGGTGACCGACCATGTTTCCATGCTCTTTTTTTGTCCGACGCAATCGAGTGCGCAAAATCTGGCACGTGAGGGTATTACGAACAGTGTGTATTGTGTCGGCGATGTGATGTGCGATACGTTGTTGCATTATCAAACCCTTGCTGATGCACGCTCACGCATTCTCGCAACGCATGGACTCGCCCCCAAGAAATATTTGCTTGCGACTGTTCATCGTGCTATAAATACGGATGTTCGCGCAAATCTGCAAAACATCTTGTCCGCGCTCAATCAGCTGGACGATCTGGTTGTGTTTCCGGTTCATCCGCGCACGCGCAAGGTGTTGAGTGAAATCGGATTCGATTTGTGTCCGAACATTTGCTTGATCGAACCGGTTGGTTATCTCGATATGCTCGCGCTCGAAAAGAATGCGCGCAAAATTCTAACCGATTCCGGCGGCGTGCAACGCGAAGCGTTTTATCTCGGCGTGCCCGGCATCATTCTGCGGACTGAGACCGAGTGGGTCGAAACCGTCCAAGCGGGCTGGAATATTTTGGTCGGCGCAGACCCTTCCAAGATTATAGATGCCGTGATGCATTTCAATCCTCCCACTGGAAAGCCCGCGGGGCGGTTTGGCGATGGCAATGCCGTACAACAGATTGTAAAAATTTTAACCGAGCAAACCAGACCATGATTCACGAGACTGCCCAAGTGTCACCGCGTGCGCGCATCGGCGAAGGAACCAAAGTTTGGAATCATTCGCAAATTCGCGAAGACGTGACGCTAGGTACGAATTGCATCGTTGGCAAAGATGTGTACATTGATTTTGGTGTGACCATCGGCAACAATGTCAAGATTCAAAACGGCGTCTATGTTTATCACGGCGCGACGATTGAGGATGGTGTTTTCCTTGGTCCGCGTGCGTGTCTGACGAACGACAAAATTCCGCGCGCGATTTCGATGACGGGGACGCTCAAGACCGATGCGGATTGGCAAGTGGGGAAAATTTTGATTCGCACGGGCGCATCGGTTGGCGCAGGTGCGATTATTCTGCCCAACGTGACGATAGGTATGTTTGCGATGATTGGCGCGGGGTCGGTTGTCACGCGCAATGTGCCGGACTATGGTTTGGTGTTGGGCAATCCCGCGCGCTTGACCGGTTTGGTGTGCCAGTGCGGCAACCGGCTGATCGCCAAGACACACGACGCGCAAGTAATTACGATGCAATGTCAAGCCGATGGGTTCGAGTACGCGATTCCATCGGATATTTTTACGCAGATGAGAGATTAAGCATGATTCCAATTTCCGAACCTT
The DNA here is from genome assembly GCA_964586085.1 of uncultured Anaerolineaceae bacterium. Lineage (GTDB taxonomy): Bacteria > Chloroflexota > Anaerolineae > UBA4142 > UBA4142 > JACRBM01. The sequence continues at coordinate 1,485 of CAZPIR010000736.1, forward strand.
TGATTGGCGCTGAAGAAAAAGCCGGCGTATTAGCTGTGCTTGAATCCAAGCACTTGGCGCAGGGTGCGTTGACCAG
>CAZPIR010000737.1:0-1543 GCA_964586085.1 uncultured Anaerolineaceae bacterium
CAATCGTCGCCGCGACGACGAGCGCGCCACCCAACATCACGCCCGTCGGCAGGTTCGTGCCGATTGCGAGCAAAACCAACTGCATCAAGTAGACAATCGGGATGACGAGCAAACTCATCAACGCAATCGAAATGTACGGATGCGCGCGATCCAGGACAAGGAAAATTCCATCGGCGAGCTTGCGCGTGATCGGGCGAAAGCCCATCAAAAATTCTTCGTTCAACAAGCGCGTGCCGGCGTACAACGCCAAGCCAAAAATCGCGACCATCGGCACGGAGGGAAAAAGATATTCCTGCCAACCAAACGGTTCGTTGCGGTACATTTTCACCGCGAGCGTTAGCGGCGACATGTACGCCAGGTCGTTGATGCCGGTGAACATTGCCGGAAAAACCAGGTAGGCTGTCGTCGTCGTGGTCGCGAGCATCGAGATGAACGTCGTGTCCTTGAACGTGCGGTAGAACAGCGGCACCATCAAATAAATTGCGAGGATGAACAAGATCGTGGGAATAAAAATCGCTAGCGCGAGCAGAATGTTGCCGTGCGTGACCCACGCCATCACCATCGTCGCCAGCAATGCAAAAATCGCGTACGGCAACATTTTGCCGAGGATGATTTGGAACGGTGTGACTGGCGCGGAGAGCAAGAGGGTGAGCCGCCGATTGATTTTCTCGTCCATGAAACTGCTGGTGAAGAAAATGCTGATAAACGTCACCGGCATAATGTAGAGAAACGCGAGGATGACCTGAGCGAACGGCGCGGGCGGCGTCATCAAGGACGGAATAATAATTTCCTTGTCGCTTGCCGCATCAATCCGAATCTCAGAGAGTTGCCCTTCACTCTGAATTTTTTCGAGTTGCTTTTGGAGCGCGGCATCACTCGCCGAGTGATCGGACGCATCAGGCGCGGACGCGAGCGTTGGCGTCGGCACGCCCGCGCTCGGGATTGTTCCGGGAGCGGGCGCATCAAGATAGTTGATTTCGACGCGCAGAGGAAAAGCGCGCGTCAACTCGTACGTCGAGTAGATGCGACCCAGTTCTTGCTTTTCGAGATAGCGGCGAATCGCGCCCACCGCGTACAACGATTTGGCATCGCGGCGCGATTGCACGCGCGCGCCGTCAATGTAAATGTCGAGCGCGTGGTCGTCGAGCAGTTGTTTGCCGCGCACCGCATCTACCGCGAGCACGGCAAAACGATTTTCGCGCACGGTCGGCGCGGTCGGCGATACGCCGACACGATACAGCCCGTTGCCCAGCACGGACATTTCGCGAAACGCGAACGTGGACAAGCCCAGCGCGCCGATCAACAACACGACGGTCAACGGACTTGCGCCGCCGCTGAAACGTTTTTGGAGGCGCGTGATTTCACGGAGAGCAATGGTGATGATGGGACGCATCGTCATCCATCAAGCGGTTGCCGATTCGCAAAACCGGAATCGAGCGTATGCCAAAATTTAATTTCCGTTTCCCCTTGTTTCCAACACAGGTAAACCAGTTGACCGTCGCGGTAGGCTGGAAAATCCACCAAGCCCGAGTCAATGTCTTTT
>CAZPIR010000738.1:0-1540 GCA_964586085.1 uncultured Anaerolineaceae bacterium
ATGATTTCCGGTGCGTATGCGTTCAAACTGCACGACACGTATGGCTTTGCACTCGAACTCACGCGCGATTATGCGACAGCGTTCGGGATGCAAGTGGACGAACCTGGATTCCGCAAGGCGATGGAAGAGCAAGCCGACCGTTCGCGTGCCGCGTCCGCGATGGGCATTGATGTCGCATCCGACCAAAAATACACGGCGGCAAAAGAACAACTCGTCGCGTCCGGCATGTTGCCCGCGACCGGCGTTGCGCACGATCCGTACTCGCGCACTGAACTCGCGACGACGGTCGCCGGGATTTTGCATAACGGCGATTTGGTTGAGCAGGCGAATGTTGGCGACCAGGTCGAAATCGTTTTGCCGGCGACGTGTTTCTATGTCGAGTCCGGCGGTCAGGCGGCGGATTGCGGTCGCATTGTCCAGTATGTCGGCGTGGCGGATGGCGCCGAGACCGAAGATGCGAACATTGCCTGGGCAATCGAAGTTTCCGAAGCGCGCACAGCGCAACCTGGGTTGATCGTTCACGTGGGCAAGGTGCTCAAAGGCACGCCGCGCGTGGGCGGCGAGGTGGCGGTTGAAGTGGAGCGTCTGCGCCGGTGGGACATTATGCGCAATCACACCGCGACGCACTTGTTGCATCGCGAGTTGCGTTACACACTCGGCGAGCATGTGCAACAAGCCGGCTCGCTTGTTGCGCCCGACCGGTTCCGTTTCGATTTCACGCACAATACAATGTTGACGCATGATGAGCTTGACCAGATCGAGCAAGCGGTCAACGATGCGGTGCTCGCCGATTTTCCGGTTGCGCCACAACAAATGGCATACAAGGATGCCGTTGCCGGCGGTGCGATGGCGTTGTTCACCGAAAAGTACGGCGACCGTGTGCGCGTCATCAAGGTCGGCGACCCAGGTTCGCCGTTCAGTCAAGAGTTGTGTGGCGGCACACACGTCGAGCGTACCAGTCAAATCGGCGGATTTCACATTGTTTCTGAATCGTCGGTCGGCGCGGGTTTGCGGCGCATCGAAGCCGTGACGGGTCAAGGCGCGGCGAAATTACTGCGCGAGAGTTTGGGACGTTTGGAACGGACGGCGGCATTTTTGCATACGTCGTCGGAACAAATTGAATCCAAGGTGCTCGCGTTGATGAGCGAAAGCGAAACGCAACGCAAAGAGATCGAACGTTTGCAACGCCAACTCGCGCTCCGCGATGCGGAAGGGTTGCTCGCGCGCGCGCAAACGATTGGCGATGTGCGCGTGCTCGCCGTGCAAGTGAACGCGGCGAACGCGGACACTCTGCGCGAGATGAGCGATTTCTTCCGCGACAAGATGGGGTCGGGCATTGTGGTGCTCGGCGCGGTGATGGATGGCAAACCCAGTTTGCTCGCAGCGGTTACCCAAGACCTCGTGGCGCAAGGATTCGACGCCGGCAAAATCGTGCGCGAGATTGCCAAGGTGGTTGGCGGCGGCGGCGGCGGCAAGCCGACGCTCGCGCAAGCCGGCGGCAAAGATGCGAGTCGGCTCGGCGATGCGCTCGCGATGGTCG
>CAZPIR010000739.1:0-1539 GCA_964586085.1 uncultured Anaerolineaceae bacterium
TCGACGCCATCGAATGCTTCGAGGTGTTCGGGTTCGATGGGACGCTCGTCGCCGATGAGACCGATAATCGTGCGCTCTTCGCCTTGCGAGAGATGCACTTTCATGCCAAGCGATTCGACGTGCGCGACAATCGCTTTGATTTCTTCCGGCGACGCGCGATGTTTCATTACGATGACCATAATTATTTCTCCTGGTTCGACCGCCGACGAATGACCGTCGACTGCCGAAAAAATTTATAATGTGCGACCGACGGCTTGCGCAACGCGTTTGAGTTCTTCGACCATCGTTTTGAAATTGTCCGGTTTCAACGATTGCGCGCCATCGCTCAATGCGAGTTCAGGATGCGCGTGAACCTCGATGATCAAACCATCTGCGCCGGTGGCGACTGCGCCGCGCGCGACCGGGGCGACGAGTTGCCATTTGCCCGTGCCGTGCGATGGATCGGCGATCACCGGCAAATGCGACAATGATTTTAACACTGGGATCGCGTTGATGTCGAACGTGTTGCGTGTCGCGGTCTCGAACGTGCGAATGCCGCGCTCGCACAACATCACGTGCGGATTGCCTTGCGCAAGAATGTATTCCGCCGCCATCAACAATTCTTCAATCGTGGACATCAAGCCACGCTTGAGCAAAATCGGTTTTTGCGTTTCGCCGACCGCGCGCAGGAGCGCATAGTTTTGCATGTTGCGCGCGCCGATTTGCAGAACGTTCGAGTACTGCGCGACGAGCGTCACATCGTGTGTGGACACGACCTCGGTGACGACTGGCATGTGGTATGTTTCACTCGCTTCACGCAACAGCTCAAGCCCCTTGAGACCCAGACCTTGAAAGGCATACGGCGATGTGCGCGGTTTGAATGCACCGCCACGCAACACGTGCGCGCCGGCTTCTTTGACTGCCGCCGCGGTTTCCATCAACTGCTCGCGCGACTCGACCGAGCAAGGTCCCGCCATCACAATGACCTGGTTCCCGCCAACGCTCACGCCGTTGATTTTGACAATCGTGTCCGTCGGCTTGAAATCGCGCGAAGCGAGTTTGAACGGATGCAGAACACGCATCGTTCGCTCGACGCCATCGAGCATGTCGAAATGTTCCGGCTCAACTGGGCGCTCATCGCCGATGACGCCGATGATCGTGCGCTCTTCGCCGTAAATAGGATGCGCCTGGAATCCCATCGTCTGGATATTCTCGATCACTTGTGCGATTTCTTCTTTCGTCGCGTTTTGTTTCATTACGATAACCATGATTTCTGCTCCTTGAGATTTGACGACCGACGACTGCGCGCCGACCGCTGAAATTTTTTGATTGATTACAAATATGATCTGTCATTTCAAGCGGAGCGAGAAATCTCTAAAGTATGAAGGATTTCTCCTCGCCGCTACGCGGCTCGTCGAAATGACAAGACACATCAACTGACTGGGTCTGCGGGTAGATACGAGCCAAGCACTTTGATGAAAGACGATTTGTTGAGCAAGCCGACAAGCGCATCGCGACACGCCTCGTCTTGCCAGTGTCCTTCAAAATCGAGGTAGAAAA
>CAZPIR010000740.1:0-1537 GCA_964586085.1 uncultured Anaerolineaceae bacterium
ACGATGAAAGAAATGACCAAAGCCAACACCGCCGCCGCATTTGCCGGCGAGAGTCAGGCACACATGAAGTACCTCGCGTTCGCGGGCGTTGCCGAGCGCGAAGGATTCGCGAACATTGCGCGTTTGTTCCGCGCGATTTCGTTCGCCGAGCAAGCGCATGCCACCGCGCATTTGCGCGCACTCGAAGGCGTGGGCGACACGGTGAACAACCTGGGCGCCGCGATGGGCGGCGAGAATTTCGAAGTGGACGAAATGTACCCGACGTACATCGCATCCGCCAAACTGCAAGAAGAAAAACGTGCCCAGACCAGTATGGAACGCGCGATGGAAGCGGAAAAAGTTCACGCGCAGTTGTACGCGCGCGCGAAAGAATCCGCGCAAGCGAAAAAAGATTTCGACCTCAGCGCGATTTACGTGTGCGAAGTGTGCGGCTGGACCGTGGAAGGTGCGGCGCCGGAAAAATGCCCGCTCTGCGGCGCGCCCAAAGAACGCTTTATCAAATTCTAAATTGACGCGCACGATTCAAACGGCGAGGAAATTTCCTCGCCGTTTTGATTTTCTCAAAAATGATTTGACGCAAATGCGGCGTGATGTATCCAACACCGGTGGCGTACCCTTATCCAGTGCCAACACCATTGCAACCGACCGATGGCGGGTTTGAATGGGTTGTGCCGGCATTACTGGCACTGGTCGCGATCATTGTGTTGAGTATCTTGGCGATGGGATTTACAATCGGTTGGCTCGCGCATTCCCAATGGGGATAGCGCCCCAAAATATTTTTTGCCACAGGAGGGCAGAATGAAAAAGTTGTTTCCACTGTTCGTTGCACTGATCGCGCTCGGCGTGCTGAGTGTGCTGATCGCACCGAGTGCGTTCGCGCAAAGTGCCACGCCGCCGACATTGCCGACGCTCGACCACTTGCTCAAGACATCGCTTTCGGCATTGGGTGCGCTCGTGTTCATCGGTCTGTTCGGTTACTATTGGGGCTATGCGGTGTCGGCGCTTGCCGCGCGCGTACCCTGGACATTACCATCCTGGGTGTGGGATGCGGTGGTGCTCGTGCCGACAGCGGCGGTCGCGGCTGGGTGGAATGCGTTCGCGTTGTTCATCCACACGGCATTCCCAGGTGTGATGGACAAAACCGTAGCCGATGTGTTGTTGTTTGCCGCCAACTATCTGATGTCCTTGTTCTTTACGCGGCGCGGTGGGCTGGCGAATGTCGCCGATGTGTCGCGTTGGGTGCATGGTGGCACGGAGACGCTGAATGCGGCATCGTTGACGCAACGTGCGCGGAGCGGTGTGCTGTTGCTGGTATAGTCCGATTCGTGCGAGGATAAACAGAATGGACTGCTTGGTTATTCAACCAAGCAGTCCATTCTGTTTATCTTGTAGCGAGTTGCTGTTGTATCCATGGTTACTTGGATCTACAAGCGACCACTCTTCAACCTGGGGAAGGCTCAAGATATTCCAAACTTCTTGGCCCAGACAAGGGCTGGGTGAAAACTGAGCCATCTCAAATAAGTTGCGCAAGCCGGAC
>CAZPIR010000741.1:0-1520 GCA_964586085.1 uncultured Anaerolineaceae bacterium
ACGCGCGATTGACGATTTGATCGAACATCTGCTGGGCGTGCATCGGCTCGTTTAATGGTTGACCATTTACCCGAATTGTTGCATAATAGCGACACTCTAGGTTTACTCGCTCGCGCGAGGAGATGATTGTGGACGATCAAGTAACCCTCACCGCGTACGCGGATCAAATTCGTGAACTGATCCACCATGACCGCAACGATGAAGCAATTACGCTGTGTCGGCACATTTTGCAATTCTACCCAAAGTGCATTGACACGGTGCGTCAAATGGCGGAAGCGTGTTTGGAAAAGCACGAATTGGATGCCGCCCAAGATTTATTTCGCCGCGTATTAAGCGCCGACCCGGAAAACGCCGTCGCGTACATCGGGCTGGCTTCGATTTTTGAAGAACGCCAATTGACCGACGAAGCTGTGTGGCACATGGAACGCGCGTTTGAACTTTCGCCGGCGCATCCGGAAATCCACAAAGAATTACTGCGCTTGCAAACGGTCAACTCGCGCAAAGCGCGCGCGCGTTTGAAGCTGACGCCCGGCGCACTCGCACGGTTGTATGCCTATCAAGGTCTGCTCGCACAAGCGACCCAGGAATTACGCGCGATCGTCGCCGGCGACCCGACCCGACTCGACACACGCACCGCGCTCGCCGAAATGTTGTGGCGCACCGGTCGCATCCACGAAGCCGCGCAGGTCGCGCAAGATTTGCTCGGACCTCTGCCGTACTGCCTCAAAGCGAATTTGATTTTGGGCACGGCGTGGAAAGAGAGCGGCTTGCCGGAAAGCGAAGCTTACCTACAACGCGCGCAACAACTCGACCCGAGCAATCATGTCGCGGCGAATTTGTTGGGCGCGCGTTCGCCCCTGCTCCCCAGCGAGCCGACCGTACCGCGTTACGTCGAAGGCGCGCCGGTGTCCGCGCCCGCGGCGATGACAACCATGACCCCCGCCCCGTTTACGATTACGGAACCGGAAGAACCGGCGCCAAGCATTCCCGAACCGCAGGTCGAATCCATTTTCGAGGAACTGCCGGCGGAAACACCGGTCATCGAAACGCCAACTGAAACCGAGTTGGATGTCGAGTTGGGTCCAACGGCTCGCCCTGAATTACCGATCACCACTCTGCCGCCCTGGTTGCGCGGTGAGACCACCGCCGAAGATGCTTCGGAAATGCCATCTGTCAAGCCCGATGTGTCGGAAGAAGAGGCAGGCTTGCCGCATTGGATCAACCAACCATCTGAAACGGTAGGACGCGAGCCGGAAGAAATCCTGGGACCAGCATGGCGCGACACTCTCGAACCGCCAACCGAATCGGCAACGACTGGCACGATGGACTGGCTCACCTCGTTGCGTCACAAACAGATTCAACAAGAACCTACCGCCGAAGAGACCGAATCACTTGCTATTCCTGATCAGGTGGAAACACCTAGCCAGGAAATACCGGCTGAACCCGAAACGCCCGCGATTTTTGCGGACAAATCACGCGAAGAAAAACCAGCGGAATCGGAAGCGATACCCACCGAGCTT
>CAZPIR010000742.1:0-1520 GCA_964586085.1 uncultured Anaerolineaceae bacterium
CTGAAGACGCGCTTCCGTACTCGACCGGCGAAATTATCAGCGTGGATGGCGGGTTTCATTTACGGAGATTATAGGAATCCGTGTTCAGGGTTCAGTGTTCAGTTGACTGAATACTGAACACGGATTACTGACTACTGGACACTGGAGAACGAATGTCAACTTATCCAAGAATCGCTTCACTCAAAAATACCGATGCGTTCCGGCAACATCTCGCCGCATCCAACATCGCACTCGAATTCGATGATGTGATGCAATCCGGCGCGGATGCGCCGCTCGCGCGATCGTTTCGTTTGCCAAATGGTTTTGTCGTCGGCAATCGTTTTGCGATTGCGCCGATGGAGGGCTGGGACGGTGAACGCGATGGGCGTCCGAGTGAATTGACGTTTCGGCGTTGGGAACGTTTTGGCTTTAGCGGCGCAAAATTTATTTGGGGTGGCGAAGCGGTGGCGATTCGTCACGATGGTCGCGCGAACCCGAATCAGTTAACCGCCAAGCCGGAATTTTTGCGCGAGTTTGTGCAACTGCGCGAACGCTTGGAGAATGCACATCGCGCGCAATTCGGTAAAACGGATGATTTGTTCGTTGGTTTGCAGTTGACGCATTCGGGTCGCTTTTGTCGTCCGAACGACAAGAAAAAACTCGAGCCGATGATTGCGTACCATCATCCAATCCTGGATCGCAAATTCGGATTGCCCGCCGATTATCCCGTGTTGAGCGATGACGACATTGCACGTTTGATTGACGATTTCATCGCCGCCGCGGTGTTCGCGCAACGCGCCGGTTTTCGCTTTGTGGATGTCAAGCACTGTCACGGGTACCTGGGTCACGAATTGCTCAGTGCGTATGATCGTCCCGGCAAGTACGGCGGCAGTTTTGAAAATCGCACACGCTACGCGCGCGAGATCATTGCCGGCATTCGCGCGAACGCGCCGGGTTTGGAAATGGGCGTGCGTTTGAGCGCGTGGGATTTCGTGCCGTTTCGTCCGGGCAAGGATGGCATCGGCGAACCAGATCCGTGCGAGAAACCGTACCGTTACGCGTTCGGCGGCGATGGAACCGGAACGGGGATTGATTTGACCGAGCCGAAAAAATTGCTCGACCTACTTGCGTCACTCGACGTGAAAATGGTGTGCGTCAGTTGTGCTAGTCCGTACTATAACCCGCACTTGATGCGTCCGGCGACGTTCCCGCCCTCGGATGGTTATCAGCCACCCGAAGATCCGCTTGTGGGCGTGGCACGTCAGGTGAATGCGGCGGCAGAGTTGAAGGCGCATCGTTCCGACATTGCGATTGTCGGTTCGACGTACTCGTACCTGCAAGAATTTTTGCCGAATGTCGCGCAGAATGTCGTTCGCACCGGCAAAGCCGATTTTATCGCGCTGGGTCGAATGGTGTTGTCGTACCCTGATTTGTGCGCGGATGTGCTCGCGGGTCGTCCACTCGCGCGCAAACGCATCTGCCGCACGTTCAGCGATTGCACGACCGCGCCGCGCAATGGTCTCGTCTCCGGCTGTTACCCG
>CAZPIR010000743.1:0-1518 GCA_964586085.1 uncultured Anaerolineaceae bacterium
ACCGTTCATTGGACAGATCGAGGTGACGCCCCGATGAAATCACGCATCACATCTTACGTATTGCGTATTGCATATCACGCCGACCTGTTTTTTGCGCTTGCTCTCTTTTTCGCCTCCCTCGCGTTGTATGCTCGCACTGCCGCGCCGGGTTTGCTCGACGGCGACGAAGGCGAATTCCAAACGAACATTGGCATCCTAGGTGTCAGTCACACCGGCTATCCGCTTTTCTTTTTGCTCGGCAAATTGTTCACACTGATTATACAGGTCGGCACCGTCGCGACACGCGCGAATTTGTTCGCCGCGTTCTGGGGCGCGCTCGCGGTCGTTGCGCTGTTCGTGTTCGCACGCTGGCTCACCGGCAATCGCTGGGTCGCACTCGCAAGCGCATTACTGCTCGCCACGTCACGCGTCGAGTGGTCGCAGTCGCTCATTCCACGCCCGTACACGCTCAACTCGTTTTTCGTCATCCTCGTCACAATGCTGTTCTTGATGTGGCGCGCCGGCAAACTCGATTTGGCGATTCCGGTATTTGTGTTCGGCTTGTCGCTGACGAATCATCGCACGATGATTTGGTTTGCGCCCGCGATTGCGGTGCTTGTCCTGTGGCACGAACGCCTGGCAATTTTCGAGCCACGCCGATTGGTGAAATTGGTCATCGCGTTCATCGCGCCGCTGTTTTTGTACGCGTACATTTTTTGGCGCGGCGAGAGCGATGTCGGCGTCGAGTTTCATTTCAAAGATTTCGGCGAGATGATTCTCGGTGGCAACGCGAATCGGTGGATGCAGTACGGTCCGTTCGATTGGCTTGTCGCGCGCGTGACTGATTTGTACGCGCCACTTCTCGTCGAGCAATTCACCGCGCTCGCGCTAGTCGCAGGCATCATCGGCATCGCCGCGCTTGCGCTCAATCGCACGCCGAAGAATTTTCCGTGTGAACTCCCCGCGCGCGAAACGTTACTCTTTATCGTGCTCGCGAATTTCGGCAACAGTTTGTTTTGCGTTTTCTTTAACACGTACGATGTCGAAAAGTTTTTTCTGCCATCGTACATCACATTCTTATTTCTCGCCGCAGTTGGCATGACAACGACCTGGGATTGGCTCAACACAAAACCTTTGCGCGTGGTCACAACAAGCGCGTTGACGATTATTTTTATCGCGGCGAGCGCGTGGCTCGTTCAACAAAATTATGCGCGTAACGACCAGCGCCATCGCACCGATGTTGCGCTCGCGTGGCACGACAACCTCGCGCTCCCGCTTGAACAACGTGCGCTCATCGTCGGACCCTGGGAAACATTGACGCCGCTCGAATATTCGCAGTACGTCGAAAATCAACGGCGCGATATTGAACGGTGGAAAGTCATCACCGAGAAAAAGTTTTTGACGCTCGCGCAGTACGATTCGCGCCAAACCGACATCGAACGTGCGGTGCGCGAGGGGCGCGCGGTCTACCTCACGTTCCATCCGCACGACACGGAAACGTTGAGCACGCTGGCGGACGAGTTTCGTCTCGTGCGTGTG
>CAZPIR010000744.1:0-1517 GCA_964586085.1 uncultured Anaerolineaceae bacterium
GGAACCATTCCTGGGTATTGCCTTGTGGCTGTGGTTGGTTGGCGCGGCTATCCTGCTCGTCGTCGTCGTCAGTGCCATCGCGCGCAAACTTGATTTTGCCGGCTTTAACATCACGCTGACGCCGCCGTTTGTCACCGCGCGTTTCGACAAACGCAAGCCGGCGCAAGAGACCCGTCAGGTCTCTAAAGACCTGACGGGTCTGACCCAACCGACGCCGGGCACAAACTCGATCGGTTCAATCACTACAAATGGCGGCGATGTACAAACGAGTTTTGGCGACCACTCGCCTAACCTCAAGATTGACGTGCATCTTCCTCCCCCCGAACATGCGCCCGCCGGCTCCGGCAAACCACCCGCACGCACGGCGCACTATGTCCGGCGTGGCAACATCGAAAACCAGGTGCGCGCTTTGCTCGAATCGCAAACGACAGTTGCCGTCGTCGGCGTGGCGGGCATGGGCGGCATCGGCAAAACGGAACTCGCGCGCTACCTCGCGGGCGAGTTGGAACGCTCTGCGGCGCATCACGTCATCTGGCTTCAGGTCAACGACCGCTCGCTCGGCGTTCTGCAGGGCGAATTGGGTCGCGCGCTCGGCATCACGTTCGCGCCGAACGCCGACGACCTGGGTCGTTACGAAACGCTCTGCGCCGCGTTCCACGCCAATCCGTGCATCGTCGTTTTCGACGACGTGTACCGCGACGCGATTCCACACTTGCAAAAACTCGTGCCGCCCTCGCCGCCATGCGCCGCGCTCGTCACCTCGCGGCAACGCGAACTGGGTCTCGCGCGCGTCATCGAGTTGGACGTGATGAGCGAAACGCAAGCGCTCGAACTGTTGCGCGAGGCGCACGACTTGGGCGACGCGATGGCGCGCGAGCCGGACGCGGCGAAAAAATTGTGCGCGTTGTGCGGTTATCTCCCGCTCGCACTCGACATTGCCGCGAGCCGTTTACGCAAACAGTTGCATTTTTCCCACACGCCCATCGCTCAGTTGAACGAGGCGTTGACGAACCGCTTGCGCGAACTGCAACGCGGCGTCAAACCCGACCGGCTGGACAGCATCACGGCGAACCTGGATTTGAGTTACGCCGACCTGAGTGCGGACGAGCAGAGCCGTTTGCGCGCGCTTGCCGTGTTTGCGCCGAGCGGATTTATGCCGCTTGCCGTGTCCGCGTTGTGGCGCGAGGACGCGCGCGACACGCGCACGCACATCGAGCAGTTGCAAAATGTGTCGCTCGTGATGGACGACCCTGACCGCGTGGGACGATTCCGATTGCACGATTTGGTGCGCGAGTACGCGACGCAAAAATTAAACGAGCACAACGAAAGCGACGCGACGAACCGCGCGCACGCCGAATTTTTGATTGCGCTGTTTGATGAACATTATCAAGCGACACCTGCAAACAAACCATTTGTTGTGGACGAGTTAGAAAACCTGGGAACTGCCGCGAACTGGGCACGTAAAAATCAGGATAGCAAAACGTTAGCGTTGTTGGCGACCAAACCACGCAACTGGC
>CAZPIR010000745.1:0-1516 GCA_964586085.1 uncultured Anaerolineaceae bacterium
CGGACGATTGTCGCACGACGATGTGTGTCGTGCGCGAAGTGACCGGCGACGAGTACGCCAAAATTTGGAACACGGCGGTGGAATTTTATGTGGGTTATGCCGCCTACAAAAAACGCGCCGGCTCGCGTCACATTCCGATTCTAGTTTTAACTCCGCAACCTTAAAATTCTTTACAGGGGATTTGATGATGCTCTCCCGTTTGTGGCACAAGGAAACTTTTTTTACATTGGCATTACCGGCCTTAACGGTGACGTTTGGTTTGCAATTGTTGCGCGTCTTGTTGCCCTTGTTCTTGTGGTACTTGGGCGACTCGGTTAGCTTGTCGTATGTGTTGCTGGGTCCGCTCGCGCTCGGCATTTTTGCCGCCGCGTTTCTCGCCGGCGTGTTTCGCCAAAAACTGGGTCATGCCCGCGCGCTGATTGTGGCGGTGGGCGGCGTAGGCATCGCGCGATTGAGTGAACAACTCGTCGCCAACTCGGCATTCGATTTGGTCTTTGCCTGTGTGGGCGTCATTCTGTTTACCTTTTTCTTTCCGATTTATCTTGCGCACGCGCGCACGCAGGGCGGCGATGCGACGCGCCGATTCGGGCGTGGCGTTTTGCTCGGTCTCGTGTTCGACACGACGATTCACGGCGCGCTGGGCACGCTCGACCTGAGTTGGCAAACGGATTGGCTGGCTTTGGGATTTGTGGCGTTGATGGTTGCCGCGCAGTGGGCATTGTTGTTGCGATTGCATCCGAATGAAACACCCGAAATATTTGTGAGCGCGTGGGGCGACTTGCCGCTCGCCGCGATGGGTCCGTTCTTTTTTGTTTCGCTCGTCGTTCTGCAAAATCTCGCGCGCGTGACGACCTTGACCGGCTTTGCGCCGCCGATGGCATTTGCGTTTCTTGTCGTCGCGAATGTGATTGGACTCGCCGCCGCGCTCCTGCCCATCATCCCCGAACGTTCGACCATGTTCGCGGCAGTCGTGGCGACCGGCTTTGTCGCGATTCTCGCTTCGCGTCCCGACCCCGAACCGGGGACATCTGATTTGCTGTACTTGTTTGGCAATTTGTTGATGTTCCCGCTCGTCACGTTGATTTTTGCCGGCTTGAGCGCGAAATCGTCGGTTGGTGAATTTACACCGAGCGTGATCGCGAATGGCATCGGCTGGATGATTTTTGTCTTGTGCATGTTTGCGTACTATATCAGTTACGATATTCGTCTGCCGTTTCCAAACACCTGGCTCCCGCCATTCACAGTAATCCTGGTCGGTCTTGGCGCAATGATTGCCATGCGCACGATGCCGCCGCATCCCAGCGCGGAAGATTGGACTTCGGCGACGGTTGCCGCGACTCTTATCCTGGTTCCGCTTGTGGCGACGATGGGTTGGCGCGCGCCCGCGCCGATTGCCGGCAAAGGATTCCCGGTGCGCGTGATGACCTACAACATTCACAACGGATTCAACACCGACGGACGCCTCGACCTGGAATCCATCGCGCAGACGATCGAGCAGGGCAAGCCGGATGTGGTT